>DNCF01000421.1:342-7987 GCA_003484545.1 Massilia sp.
CTACCGCCGCGGCGTGTTCAAGTTCCGTCCGCACCATGCGAACTACCTGATCGCCACCCGCACCTACCGCCCGAACGACGCGCCCTACGTGCCCTACCGCGACCTGGCCGACGGCGACACCAAGCTTTCGAAGGCGGAGCTGGCCTTCCAGCTGAGCTTCAAGATGAAGATGATCGAGCAGGCCTTCGGCAAGCCCATCGACCTCTGGTTCGGCTATACCCAGAACAGCTACTGGCAGGCGGCCAATCACGATGCTTCGAGCCCTTTCCGCGAAACCAACTACCAGCCCGAGATCATGGCGATCACGCCGCTGCATGCCCAGGTCGGCGGCGTCGACCTGCGCTTCGCCGGGCTCGGCTTCGTGCACCAGTCGAACGGCCAGTCGGGCTCGCTCTCGCGCAGCTGGAACCGCGTCTACGCCCAGCTCGGCGTCGAGAAGGAAGGCTTTTCGGCCACCGCCCGGGTCTGGAAGCGCCTGAGCGAAAGCGACGACGACAACCCGGACATCGTCGACTACATGGGCCATGGCGACCTGGCCCTGGCCTACCGCCGCGAGGGCCACATCTACTCGTCCACGCTGCGCTACAACTTCCATACCGACAAGGGCGCGATCCAGGCCGGCTGGGCCTTCCCGCTGGCCGGCAACCTGAAGGGCTACGCCCAGGCTTTCGCCGGCTACGGCCAGAGCCTGATCGACTACAACTACTTCCAGCGCTCGGTTGGTTTCGGCGTGCTCGGCACCTTCTGAAGGCACGGCGCGACGGGGGAGGCGCTGCACTACAATAGCGCACCATCGTTTTTCCGACCGCCAATGAAACTTGCGACCATCCACGACGGCAGCCGCGACGGCCAGCTGGCCGTCGTGTCGCGCGACCTGAAGACCGCGCACATGGCCGACGCCATCGCTCCGACCCTCCAGGCTGCGCTCGACGACTGGGCCTTCATCGCGCCCCAGCTTGCCGACCTGTACGACCAGCTCAACGCCGGACAGGCGCGGCGCGCCTTCGACTTCGACCCGAAGCGCTGCATGGCGCCGCTGCCGCGTGCCTTCCAGTGGGCCGACGGCTCGGCCTACCTGAACCACGTGGAACTGGTGCGGCGCGCGCGCAATGCCGAGATGCCGGAATCGTTCCGCGACGATCCGCTGATGTATCAGGGCGGGAGCGACGATTTCCTCGGACCCCACGACGACATCGTGCTGGCGCACGAGGAATGGGGCATCGATTTCGAGGCCGAGGTGGCGGTCGTCACGGACGACGTGCCGATGGGCGCGACGCCGGACGAGGCGCACGGCAGGATCCGCCTGCTCATGCTGGTCAACGACGTTTCGCTGCGCAACCTGATCCCCGCCGAGCTGGCCAAGGGTTTCGGTTTCCTGCAATCGAAGCCGGCGACCAGCTTCTCGCCGGTGGCGGTCACGCCGGACGAACTGGGGGACGCCTGGCGCGGCGGCAAGGTCCACCTGCCGCTGCGCTCGACCTGGAACGGCCACCTGGTCGGCCAGCCGGATGCGGGCGTCGACATGGCTTTCAATTTCCCGCAGCTGATCGCGCACCTGTGCAAGACGCGCAACGCGCGCGCCGGCAGCATCGTCGGCTCGGGCACGGTGTCGAACCGCGATGCGACGTTGGGCTATTCTTGCATCGCCGAGCAGCGCTGCCTGGAAACGATCGCCGACGGCGCGCCGAGCACGCCCTTCATGCGCTTTGGCGATACGATCCGCATCGAGATGCTGGACGAGAAGGGCAAGTCGATCTTCGGCGCCATCGACCAGGCAATTCGCAAGGCGTAGCGCTAGCGCGGTGGCGCCGGCGCGGTCTCGTCGGCAAACAGCGCCTGTCCGCCGTCGCCGCGCAGGTCGACCTCAACCGGCGGCGCCATCCGCCGCAGCGTGCGCGCAAACCGCACGCTGCCGTCCGGCGCGTGCAGCCGGTACCAGAGCAGGGCAATGCCGGACAAGCGCAATTTTTGCCCGGTGAACAGGTTGTCGCGCACGATGCTCATGCCTTCCAGCCGCAGGTCGACGTCGAGCACGGCCGCGCCCGCGGTGCGGTTGGCGTAGCCGAGGTAGCGCGCCGCGTTGTGCAGCGGACTGCGGTCTCCCGGCTCGCCGGCCTTCAACGACTCGACGAAGGCGTCGACCGCCTTCAGCGCGGCGCCGGCGGCGCCCGCCACCGCGCTCAGCTCCTTCTTTTCCTCCCCCTTTGCGTTGTCGGCCAGTTTCTGCAGCAGGGCGATGCGGTTGGCATAGTCGGCGCGGTGGGCGGCCAGGGAACGCAGGCGGCCGAGCAGGCGCTCGTGCTGCGCGGTATCGAGCTCACCCAGATAGCCGCTGCCGAGTCCGGCGACCCGCTGGGGGCAGGATTCGGCCAGCGCGCTCGCGAACAGGGCGCGCGCGCCTTCCCCATAGGCCAGGCCGGCGGCCGTGACGTCGCTCTTGAACAGGGACGCCGTGTCGGCCGAGGCGCGCAGCACGGCCGGCACCACCGTCAGCGCGGTCGACAGGGTGGCCAGTACCGCGCCCGGCGGCGTGTGGGTGTCGATATACAGCTGGAGTTCCTTGTTGCGGCGTGCCATGTCTTCGCCCATGCGCACCAGGGCATCGTTGACGGTGCGCGCCGCCAGCACGCCCTGGCTGGCAGCCGGATCGTGGAGCACGATTTCTTCGCCGGCGGGGAGGGTGGCGCACACCTCGGCGGCAAGCTGGCGCGCCAGGTCGAAGGCGCGCACCAGCCCGGCGGCGCCGAACTGGCGTGTCTCGACGGCGCCGGCGAGGGCACGCGCATTTGCCGCCGGCAACTGGGCCAACAGGGCGGCGCGCTCGGCTTCGAGGATGGCCTGGCGCGCTTCCGCCTCGCGCCGTGCGGTCATGGCGTCTCCGGTCAACTGGACGATGCGCAGCTCGAGCGCATTGTTGGCTGCATCGAGCTCGTCCTTGCTAACCTGTCCGGTCACAGGAAATGAAATGGAGCCCGTTATCAATAATAGTAGGCAACGATATTTGAGCTTAGGAAATTGCTTCATCATCGTGCCCTTTTAAATGTGTTACGAGTTGTAAATGGCAATGGAATCGATGTGGCGGAAATGCCTCAAAAACTGTAACAAAATGTCGGGAAATATTAGGAAAAGTGAAGAGAATATCTTTTGCTAATAATCAACTCGATTATCGAATCGCTGAAAAGCTGTGGTAAATCAGTCACTTAATAGGTGGTCGCAGGACCCTTGCCACTGCCGGTGCTGCGCCGCACGATTGCCGCTGAGTTCATGCTTTCTCCAGAGAAATGCGTTAGAATTGCCCAGTTATTCTCGTGTCAACGTGGAACGATTGGAAACTCATTTCATAGTCTCTGAAGTCGGCTGGATGGTCTCGCTTGCCTGCTCCCTGGTGCTGGTCGCAACGACCCGCTGGCATGGGCGGTTCACCTTGGATGCGACGCGTGGCGTGCAGAAATTCCATAGTGCTCCGACGCCGCGGATCGGCGGCCTGGCCATCATGCTCGGCCTGATCGTCGCCTGCGCCATGTCTTCGCGTCATCAGCAGGCACTGTTCGCGCCTTTGCTGGTCGCTGCGCTCCCCGCCTTCCTGTTCGGCATGGCCGAAGACCTGACCCGCCGCGTTTCGATCGGCGCGCGTCTGCTCGCCACCATGATCAGCGGCGTGGCCTGCTGGGCCTTGACCGACGTACGCATCATCGAGACCGGCGTCGTTCCGCTCGACGCGGCGCTCGGCTGGCTGCCGCTGTCGGTGCTGTTCACGGCCTTTGCGGTCGGCGGCGTCGCCAATGCGGTCAATATCATCGACGGCTTCAACGGCCTGGCCAGCGGCACCGTGATCATCGGCCTGGTCGCGCTGGGTTTCATCGCGGACGGTTGCGGCGATGCCGAACTGGCGCGCCTGTGCTTCCTGATCTGCGCCGTGACCGCCGGCTTCTTCCTCGTCAATTTCCCGTTCGGTAAACTGTTCCTGGGCGACGGCGGCGCCTACCTGCTGGGCTTCCTGTTGTCCTGGCTCTCGGTGATGCTGGTCTACCGCAATCCGGACGTCTCGCCCTGGGCGCCCCTGCTGGCTTGCGCCTACCCGGTATTCGAGACCGTGTTCACGATCGCGCGCCGCCTCTGGTGCCGGCGTCATCCGGGCCAGCCGGACAGCTGCCACCTGCACAGCCTGGTGAAGATCGCCATTACCGGACGCTACTTCCGCGCCCTCAGCGCGCCGCTGCGCAACGCCCTGGTGTCGCCGTTCTCCTGGCTGATCGCTGCCGTACCCGCCGTGCTGGCCGTGCGCTTTGCCGACAACGACGACGCGCTGCTGTTCGGCACCGCAGCCAGTTTCGCCCTTTATCTGGCGTTCTACTGGTATGTCGCGCACGCCGCCCGGGCCCGCCGGCGCCGCGCCATGCGGGCACAGGCACGTTCCGTGGCCCCTGTGGCGACCCTGGTGCCGGAGCCCGAACCCCTCCAGTCGTAGGCGGCGACTAAAAAACCACATTTGTACAAAATTTTTTTAGCAGCGTTTTCCTGCATGGCTTTACGCTTGTATGTACATGTGCGTGATTTTTGGTGAGAATCTTTCGGCAGATTTGCCAGAATTGCTTGAGGTAAATCTCACTAAACATCACTTTTATTGATGGTCAGGCTAGTACTGCATGCAATAATCGTTCCTATGCTTGCTAAATATCACTTTCTTTTAGATATTTAACATTTCTATTGGGAAAATATCGGATTGGCTCGGAGGAGTTTGTAACAATTCCCCTATCTAGAGCAATCCAGGATCATCGGCTACAATGCCCTCAAGTAACACGTAGTTCATCTCGTTACCCCCTGTTTTCGAACCGCTGACCTCGGATTGCGGTTCATTCCCTCCCATGGCTCTGGAAACGCTGGGCAGTCCCCGGCATGCGCCTGCCCATGGTTTTGCGAGCCGTTCCTGGTTCATTTCGAGTGCGAGTATCGGTGTCATGAGTGTGGTTGTCCGTTCCGGACTGTCGGTAACCTGTTCGGCGTGGAAAGCGCTGCTGCTGCGCGAGACGGTGAATCGTCTCGCCGCCGGCCGTGCCGCATGGGTATGGCTCCTGCTCGAGCCGCTGATCCATGTGATGTTCATGCTGGCGATGTTCACTGCCGTGCGGGTCCATACGGTAGGAGGTATTGATGCGACCCTCTGGCTGACGATCGGCATGATCGCGTTTTTCCAGTTCCGCCGCACTGCCACCCAATGCACCCATGCCATTAATGCCAATCGGGCGCTCTTCACTTACCGGCAGGTCAAACCGGTCGACACCGTATTGGTGCGTGCTGCCTGCGAAGGGTTCCTGATGCTGCTGGTCATGGTGATGGCGATGGCCGTTCTCGCCTTGCTGGGTCACAACATTCTGCCCGTCGATCCGCTGGCGCTGTTCGGCGCCATGTTTGGCTTATGGCTGATCGGATTGGGATTTGGACTTGTCACGTCCGTGGCTGTCGAGTTGATTCCGGAGTTTGCCAAAATCATCAATATTGTGATGTTGCCCGCTTATTTCCTGTCGGGCGTCATGGTGCAGATCGGAGCGATTCCCGAGCCTTATCGCAGCTATCTGGCGCTCAACCCGCTGGTCCATGGCCTGGAAACCGCGCGTGTCTCGTTTGCGCCGTATTACCACACGCTTACCGGTCTGAGCCTGGCCTATCTTTACTTATGGGCGCTGCTGCTGATCTTCCTGGGCCTGGCGCTGCAGTTACGCTTTGCCGAAAGGGTGGTGCGCCAATGATCATCGTCGAGGATGTCCACAAGCGTTACCGCACCGAGCACGGCCCGGGCAAATGGGTGCTTAGCGGCGTGTCGTTCACGATTCCGAAGAACGTCAACGTCGGCCTGGTCGGACGCAACGGTGCCGGCAAGTCGACCCTGTTGCGACTGATCGGCGGCATCGACACGCCGAACCGTGGACGCATCGAGCGCCAGTGCCGCGTGTCCTGGCCGATGGGTTTCGGCGGCGGCCTCCAAGGTTCGCTCACCGGGCGTCAGAACGCCAAGTTCGTCTGCCGCATCCTTGGACACGAGCACGACATGGCCGAGCGCATCGCCTTCATGCAGGATTTCGCCGAGATCGGCTCCTCGTTCGACGAGCCGGTCAAGACCTATTCGTCCGGCATGAAGTCGCGCCTGCAGTTCGCGATGTCGCTGGCTTTCGACTTCGACGTGTACATCTCCGACGAGGTGACCTCGACGGGTGACGCAGCCTTTCGCAGCAAGGCCAACAAGGCTTTCAGGGATCTGACGGATCGCGCGGGCCTGATCATGGTGTCGCACAGCGACAGTACGCTGCGCGAGTTCTGCAGTGCCGGCATCTGGCTGCACGAGGGGCAGGCTCACTGGTTCGACGATATCGAAGATGCGTTGAAACACTATATGGAAAGTATTGCAGTATGAATGACCGTACCAACGAAGAGGCGCTGACTGTTGCGGCACCTGCGCGGCACAACCGCGCCAGACTGCCTGCGCGCCTGATGGGACGCCTGCGTCGCGTTGGCGTGCTTGGTATCGCCGGCGCCGCCTGTGCAGTCTCGGTTCTCTATTGGAGTGTGGTCGCCTCCGACCGCTACGTATCGCAGGCCAATGTGATTGTCCAGCGCACGGACCTTGCCAGCGGCCAACCGACGGACCTCGGCTCGCTTCTGGGCGGGACGGGCGGCAGCCGCAGCGACGAACTCCTGCTGCGCAACTACCTGCTGTCGATGGACATGCTCAGGAAGCTCGACAAGCAGCTGAACCTGCGTGCGCATTACAGCGACCGCGCGCGCGATCCGCTCTCGCGCATGTGGTCGAAAGACGCGCCGGACGAGTCGTTCCTGCAGTATTACCTGTCGCGCGTGAGCGTGGAACTCGACGAATACTCGGGCGTGCTCGTGATTAAGGCGCAAGGGTTCGACGCCCGCACCGCGCAGGCCATCACGACGCTGCTGGTGCGCGAAGGCGAGCACGCGATGAACGAGATGGCCCACCAGCTGGCACGCGAACAGGTCGCTTTCGTCGAGAAGCAGGTCGCGCAGAACGCCGAACGCTTCCAGCAGACACGCCAGGCAGTCGTCCGCTTCCAGAACGCGCATGGCCTGGTGTCGCCGCAAAGCCGTGCCGAGCAGCTCAACGGCGTGGTCGAGCGACTGAACGCCCAGCGCACCGAACTGCAGACCAGGCGCACCGCGCTGCTCGGCTACCTCGAGCCGCGCGCGGCCGGCGTGGTCGAGATCGACCTGCAGATCGAGGCCATCGACAAGCAGCTCGCGCAGGAACAGGCGCGCCTGACCTCCGCCAACGGCAAGGCCCTCAACAGCACGGTCGAGGAATACCAGCGCCTCGAAATGGAAGCCGGCTTTGCCAACGACGTCTACAAGACCGCGCTGGTAGCGCTGGAAAAGGGCAGGGTGGAAGCGACCCGCAACCTGAAGAAGGTGTCCGTGGTGCAGAGCCCGACCCTGCCGCAGCATGCGCTCGAACCGCGTCGCGGCTACAACATCATCGTCTCGGTGCTCGTCACCCTGCTGGTGGCCGGTGTCGTCCACCTGCTCGCGGCAATCATCCGTGACCACAAGGATTAAGCAATGCTTCGTTTTGTTTTTCGTATTTCCGCCGGCGGGCTGCTGGCCGCCAGCCTGGCCGCCAGCGCCG
>DNCF01000420.1:0-355 GCA_003484545.1 Massilia sp.
GACCGAGGCGTTCGACAGCGAGGGGTCGAGCGCGGCGGCGCGCCGGAACCACGCCTCGTACAGCCGGCGCGCCGTGATGTTCGGCAGCGAGGGCGACGGCAGCTGGGCCCCGGTCTCGTCGGTTTCCAGGCGCGGCTCGTAGACGCGCAGCTGGTAGTGGCGCATCAAGGCGGCCAGCAGCAGCAACTGGTGCGCGCCGAGCTGGGCCTGGCGGCTGCGCACGGCGGCGATCACCTGCTCGCGGTAATACGACGGCAGGCCGTTCGAGCGGATCGCGTATTCGTTCCCGATCTGCAGCCATTCTCCGGAACCCGGCTCGACCTCGAACAGGTACTGGCCGCGCGGCTGGAAGCTG
>DNCF01000420.1:543-3746 GCA_003484545.1 Massilia sp.
GTCGGCCAGGCGGTTCAGTTCGTCCATCGAGGGCGAGATCGGATGCCGGAAGCGCGTCGAATCGAAGTGCAGATGGGTCGGGATCTTCGGGTTCTCAATCTGGTACGAGGCGCGCCAGGTCGGCAGGCCGCGCAGCACCGTCATCGGGATGCCCGACAGTTCGATGTAGCAGACCGCCCGTCCCGGAATGCCGGTGTTGACGATCGAGACCAGGTCGCCGTGGAAAAAGCCAGTCGGCACGGCGGCGCGGATCTCAAGCTCCATGCGGCGCCAGGCGGCGACGTCACCGACTCCAATAAAACACTTGAATTGGTCCGAATTCGGAGTGAATTCGGCAGAGAAGCGCGCGTTCACCCAAGGCATGGCGCTCCGAATCCATTCCGCGAAAACGCGCTGGCGCTCTTGCGGGCTCATGGCGTTCAGCCGTTCGAGCAAGGGATCGACGGGTTCGGCGCCCAGTTCGGTGGTCGATAGCTGGGTCTGGGCGCGGCGGAACAGTTTCAGCAGCAGGTCCGCCCGCATGCGCTCGTCGCCGAGTTGCGGGAACAGTTTTCCGGAACCGCCGAATTCGAGCAGCACTTTCTCGCTCCAGGCACTGACATCCCCCGTCAACCGCACCGGCGCCGGCGCCACGTCGCTGGCCAGCTTGATGTAGGTGGCGTGCTCGTGGCGCGCATCGGCACGCAGCTGGCTGATGCGCTGGTCGACCGCGTGCAGGATCTCCTGCACGTGGCGCCGGCCTTCCTGGAATTCGCCGGCGATGCCGCTCCACTGCGCATTGCCCTGCTCGTCCGTCGATTGCGGGTCGCCCAGCCAGGCCGACATGTTGCGCATCACCTCGATCGACTGGCCGGCGGCCACCGCCAGCAGGTGGAAGCGCAGGTAGTCGGCGATGTCGCGCTTCAGGTGAGCCATCACCTCGCGCCCCTGGGCATCCTTGCCGAACAGGCGCCCGGCCGCCTGGCCGAGGTTGTTGAGCGACTCCTCGACCTGGCGCGTGCGCAGCGCGTCGCGCACGTCGCGGTAACGGCGGCCGTTGCGCTCGGCATTGATCAGGTCGCGCTGCAGCAATCTCGCCTTGACCTGCTCCAGCAGGGACAGCACGAATTCCAGCCCGCCCTGCTTGCGGTCGTCGAGCAGCGCATACAGGCGCTCGCGCACGCGCACTTTGAGGCGTCCGGTCAGTTCGCCCGTATGTCTCTTGATGCGGTCCTCGCTGGTCTCGGCCGTGGCGCCCGCCTCGCGGATCGCGTCGCGCTCGAGTTGCGGCAGCAGCTCGGCCACCTTCTCGCGCCAGAGCTTGATGTCGTAGCCGGCCATGATGCGGTCGATCTCGAGCTGCACCTTGCTCTCGACGCGCTCGAGCAGCGAGCGGCCATCCTTGTCCATCAGGAGCTGCTCTGTCAGCGCGTATTCCTGGAAGGGCGTGACGTCCACCGTCCCCTTTTTAAAATCGGGGAATTCGTTGAAGGGGCGCTCGCGCATCTCCATCTGCTCGCGCATGAAGCTGTCGCGCTCGGCGTCGCCGGCTCGCCGCGCGAGTGCGCCGTCGCGCCCGACCAGGCCGAAGAATTCCTTGACCATCAGCGCCGCCAGCTCGTAGGCGCGGATGTCCTCGCGCAGGCTTTGCTGGGTGTCGAGCACGGCCTGGCCGAAGGCCGAATACACCTTCGAGTAGGACAGGCGCATGTCGCCGAAGCGCGCCTCGGGCACGCGCGGATTGTAGGGCCCCAGCTTGTGCTGCTGCTGGTTGACCGCAACCGAGCGCTTGCGGTTGGCGAAGTCGGCGGATGCGAAATCCTCGAACAGGGTGTCGGCCACCATCTGGTAGACGTCCTTCACGTCCTGGGTCGCCTTGTTCGCCAGGTTGGCGGTGTCGACGAAATAGACGTCGTCGAATGGCGCGCCGCGGCCCTGGATGCTGTCCGGGTCCATCCACGACACCCGCGCGTTCATGTCGCGCATGGTCGTTTCCAGCTCCATCATGGTGGCGTAGGCGTTGGCTTCGGTGCGCTCCTTGTTGGCCTTGGCGAAGCCGGACGGCATGAACATCACCAGGTCGACCTGGCTGTCCGACACTTCCTGGCGCGCGATCGCCTTGGCCATCCAGCCCAGGTCGATGGCGCTGCCGGCGCCGGTGCCGCCCGCGTTCGAGGCGATGACGACGATGCGGAACTTCGAGGTATCGACCTGCAGGCCGAGGCGCTGGTAATTCTCTTTGCGCTCGATGCCGGCGTTACTGCTCAAAAAATTCAGCGCGCCCTTGATGCGCCCGCGCAGCTTCGGGTATTTGTCGAACAGGTACAAACGCGCCACCGCGCGGATCTGGCCCGCCCCTTTCGATGGGTCGATGCCGAGCGAGCGCAGTTTTTTCGGACGCAGCGGCATCCAGCTTTCGATCAGCGGGAAGCGCGCCAGGCTGTCGTCGGACTCGTGGTACTGCGGCAGGTCGAGCGGTTCCACCAGGCGTTCCTCGTCCGTCAGGCGCACGAGTTCGTACCAGGGGTCGGTGCGCTGCGACTTGCCTTCGTCGATGACGGCGTTGTTGTCGAGGTCGAAGTGCAGGAAGCGCGCGACCGGGAAGTCGGCGATCGATTCGACGCGGGTCGGATGCTGGCGGTTCCAGACCGCGGACAGGATGCGGCGCCGGATGCGCATCATGACTTCCATGCCGGTGCCGCCGGCGCCGATGAACAGCGTCGGGCGCAGGTCGACCTTCAGTTCGGCCTTGCGGTTCAAGTTTGCTGGAGTGGGAATGTCTGCCATCGTCTCGTCCTTGATTAATCAGCGGCGGCCGACGAACAATGCCGCCACCAGCGTCACGAGACCGACCGCCACCAGCGGCCCGGTCACCGCCCAGGTGAGATAGCGGCTGGCGTTGATGATCGCCAGCACCGCCGCGGCCGACAGGAAGGCCAGGCCGACGAACAGCAGCCAGCCGGCGCTGCCCGCCGACGAGGGCGAAACGCGGCGCACGACCATGTGGTGCACGTAGGCGTTGCGCACGAAGAAGTACACGACCAGCAGCACCAGGAACACGCCTGCGCCGATGGCGAGGTCGCGGTCCGAGGTGTCGGTAGCCGCCGGCGGCAGCGGACCGGGCACCACTTCCACCGGCCCGCCGGCGGTGTCGGGCGTGGTCTGCGGCAGCGCCGCGTCGGGCGCATTCTTTTCCTCGGGCAGCTTGAAACCGGGATCGGCCT
>DNCF01000423.1 GCA_003484545.1 Massilia sp.
GGGGGGTGGGCCGGCCCCTACCCGCGCCAGCGGCGAGGCCGGGATGCCCGTGCGGCGGGCGCCCTCCCGCCCGGCGCCCGCCGGCGCGAAGGCGATCCGCGACGTCGACTCCGAAGCGCGCATGATCCACATCGATCCGCTGGTGCGGGTGGTGGCGCCGCGCGACCGCCCCGACCAGGCCGAGGCCGCGCGCCACGAGACCTACGAGGACACCTTCCTGGCCTGGGACATCATCGGCGGCAAGGCCCATCCGGAATTCGGCGGCTCGCCCGAGATCCTGGATATCGTCGGCGCCAACAACTATTCCTTCGGCCAGATGGAATACCGCGAGCACGGCCCGCATGCGCCGCTGCCGCCCGGCGACGACCGCATCGCGCCGCTGTGCGAGATGCTCGATACGGTATGGCAGCGCTACCGCAGGCCGATGATCATCGGCGAGACGAGCGGCCTGGGTCATGGCCGCGCCAGCTGGCTGCGGGACGTGATGGGCGAATCGCTGGCGGCCGTGCGGCGCGGCATGGACCTGCAGGGCGTCTGCCTGTTCCCGGCGGTCGACATGCCGGACTGGCATACCGGCGAATGGGTCCACAACGGCATCTGCGACCTGGTCGAGGACGGCGGCGACCTGAAACGGGTGCCGCACGAGAGCTATGTCGACGAGTTGCGCCGCTGGCAGAAAGAGCTGAACCGGGTCACCGGACTGGACGAGGATCCCTACAGCGATCCGGTGGAATTGCAGGATGTGATCGACGCGGCCCACCGGCTCGACGTGCAGCCGGACAAGAACTGGTCCTGACTGTCCAGCCGTAACCCGCGCCGGCCGGCGTGCGTCAGCGGCGCGCGACCGCCGCCGCTGCGCCAGCTTCCGGGCACAGGGCCATGAGGCCGCCGGGTTTGTTCACGAGGCAGAAACGGGCATGGTAACGCAGCGGCGTGGATGCCTTGCGGCCGGGACGGGCCTCGATCTGCACCAGGTAGGCCTTGCCCGGCGCCAGCACCGCGGCCGGAGTCTGCGGCAAGGCCTGCACCCGTCCGCCGTAGGGAATGCACATGCTGTTCATCACCGGAAAGGTGCGCTCGCGCGGCATCGCCATGTGCCACATCAGCCTCCCGCCGGCCTCGCTCACCGTGACCGAGTGGAAGTCCGGGACGCCGCCGCGTTGTTCCTCACGTTCCGAGATCGTAAAGCACGGCACCCCGTTCGCGCCTTCGCGCACCTGGGCCTCGCCAACGCGCCGCGCCGCCTGCGCCGGGGGCGCGAGCAGGAGGAGGATCAGGGTCAGGGTCAGCGGGAGCGTCATGGCGGCGGAAACAGCGAAGCAGGCAGGCTCCCAGCCTACGATGTTGCCACGCAGCAGTGTTGAGCAGAATCAAATGCAGAATGGGTAAGGCGAGACGCGCCTGGGCCTTCAGGCGAAGCGGGCCAGGCGTCCGGCCAGGCCCCGGTGCAGGTTGGCGCGGTCGAGCGGATCGGCCAGGAAACCGGCCAGCACCCGCTCGTACAACGCCAGCTGGCCGCCGTACTGGCGCTGGCGCATCGCGTCCGGGCGGCGCAGGAATTTCAGGACGAAGTAGTCGGCCAGCAGGTCGCCCTGGGCTTCCATGTTGTAGTCGGCCAGGGTCGCGCCCTCGGCCAGCTCGTAGTCGTAACGCAGGCCGACGCGCACGGCGCCGCGCAGGCGCACCGGGTAGCCCAGCTGGTGCTGCCAGACATGGACCATTTCGTGAATGAACCAGTGCTGTACCGTCGCTTCGGCCTGGGCGTAGTCGTCGAGGAAGCAGGAGGCGTGGAAGTACATGCTGCCGTTCGGCGTCATCGCGCAGTTCTTCGGCTGGAACGGCATGTAGCGCCGGCCATGGATACGCACGCGCCGGTAGTTGATGGCGTCATGGAACAACAGGGACGCCAGCGCTATTTCGCCCTCGGTCAGCAGGCGCGTCCTGGTACGCATATTCGGGGTGACTTTCTATCCAACGCCATTGCCAGGATTATAGACGAGTGCCCTTGACGACACCCAACATGCCCACGATGGAACCGAGCAAGAATCCTCCTTTTGCTAACCGTTAACGGAGGATTCATGGCAAATGACGCCTACTTGAAGATTGAAGGTATCCATGGCGAATCGGAAGACGAACGGCACCGCAATTGCACTTCCTTTGCGGAAGTAGCCGTGGGCATGGATGCGCAACCATGTCGGAAATTCGCTACCTAATAGTCCCGTTGTCGCGCACGGTCTCTTTTTTGACATTTGAAAATACAGAACTGGTTATCAAGCTTTTCATACTGTAGAGTGCTTACCGATAATTAAAATTACAGCGGAGAATTCATGGTTTCGAACCGGTTGTTGTTGGTTGTGGCGCTTGCGACTGCGCTCGGCGGATGTGGTGGCGGGGGTGGCGGCAGCAGCGGGTCCGGTACGACGCCAGCGCCAGGCCCGACACCGACACCGACACCCCCCCCTCCGTCCGCCGTCAGCGGGCTCGTGCCTGCGGCACCGACGGTCGGCGCCACACTGTATGCGGACGCCGCATCCCTGCGCGTTTTGCGTGCCGGCGCGGTCTGGCGCTACCACGGGGTCGAGAAGCCCGCCGGCGAACTCGCGCCAGACTTCAATCCCTATACGAACATCGTCACCCATGCAGCCTCCGGCAGCGGCGTGATGGAGAGCGGCACGCATCCGTTCAACGACGAGGGGGAAAGCAA
The DNA here is from genome assembly GCA_003484545.1 of Massilia sp. Taxonomy (GTDB): domain Bacteria; phylum Pseudomonadota; class Gammaproteobacteria; order Burkholderiales; family Burkholderiaceae_D; genus Telluria. The sequence goes on from DNCF01000423.1 coordinate 2,705, forward strand.
TCCGATCCGGTACGAAGGCGGCGCCTACATATCGACCAACCAGATCGCATTCTCCGCGAACGCGCCGGCCCAGGCCGTCGACGTGATCGAATTGCGCTCGCCGGTCAAGGTCAACGATCAGTACGTCAGCATCGACAAGCACATCGCCGACAGCGGCATCGACATCGATGGCGACAAAGTCAATGACGCGCTCGACGTCGCCGTCTACAGCACGGTGATCGGTGAAGAAACGCTCGATCTGCCGAACCGGCGCCAGGTCAAGGCCGTCCACGTCGACACGCGCCTGCGCGCGCGCGTCAAGTACAGCAAGAGCGCTAGCTTTTCGCCTGTGTACGAGTCGCTCCAGAGTACCTGGTATGCGCCGGGCATCGGCATCGTCAAGAGCCGCCTGGAAGAACCGAACGATACCGCCGGCTTGCCGAACCGCGTCGTCACCGAACTTCTCGAGAACTGGGATGGCTTGACGCAGGGACTCGGCCATACGGATACCGTGGTGGCTGCGGCGCCTGCCGGTTCGTCGCTCTCCGGCCCGCCGCTGCAATATGTCGGCGACGTGGTCGGTTTCGACAGCTCGGCGGTTGCCATTGGCCAGATTCCGAACCAGCCTTCGAACGCGGGCCTGGCGGTTGCCCAGCTCGACGCCCGCGGAACAGTCGTGGCCGCGCGCACCTATGCGCGCACGGATTTGTTCCCCGGGACGAGTTTCTTCTCGGAGCCACACGCAATCCGCGTCGGCAACGAAGTCAGGCTCTTTGCGCGCACTGGCAACCAGCAGCTGTCGATGGTCGGGCTGGATGCGACCGGCCAGCGCATCGTGCGACTGGCGGTACAGGTAGTGAACGATGCCCAGATGGGCAATGACAACGACAACAGCAGCTACCGTGTCGCCAGCGACGACGCTGGCGTCTGGATAGGTTGGGTGCGCGCCACCTGGGACGGTCAAACGTCCAGGCGCTGGCTGGTGGCCCGGCATGTCGACGCGAATGGCCTGGCGCTGGGGCCGGTAGCGACCGTGACTCCGCCGGCTTCGATCGACATGTCCAGGCTGAACATGGCGCTCGACGGCAGCCGGCTCGCCTTTTCCTGGTATGCAAGCAACCTGCAGCCCAGCTGGCGCCTGGCGATGATCGATACCGGCACCGGCGCCAGCGTGACCGACCAGGTTCTGGGCATCACGTTCGACAATTGCCGATTCTTGAACACGGTCGCGCTGCAGCCGGGATTGGCGATGACTTGCTCGGACTTGTCCGGCATCGGTGCGGTTCGCCTCGACGCCAACGGCAACCCGGTCCTTCTGCCAGGCGCCACGCTCCAGGCCAGCGAACTACAGGCGCCGTGGCTGCTGCCGACCCGCGGCAATGCCGGTGTGTATGGCGGCAGCTCCGGACAGCTGATTGCCAGCATCGCCCAGAGCGGGCAATTCTGGCCCGAAGGCAGGAGCGACGGCAGCTTCACGACACTCTTCGACACCGCCGGCACCGGCCCCCTGGCGGCCAGCGAGCCAAGGCTGCTGGCCCGCATCGCGCCAGCCGTGTACGTGCAATCCCTGGTGCGGGTCGGCAACCGCTTGCTGGTGATCGGCGCCGACAGTGCCGGCAACATGAATACGACGGTCGTCTGGCTGCCTGACTAAGAGGGCAGCCAGAGCGTGCGCGCCGTTTCCAGCGTCAGCGACTTACTGCTTGCGCAGGGCCGCCGCGGCCCTGGCCAGCTCGGTGATGCGGTCCCAGTCGCCGGCCGCCAGGGCATCCTTCGGGGTCAGCCAGGAACCGCCGACGCAGGCCACGTTCTTGCAGGCCATGAACGCGGGCGCGGTATCGATCGAGATGCCGCCGGTCGGGCAGAAGGTCACGTCCGGCAACGGGCCGGCAATCGCGTTGAGCATGCCGCCGCCGCCCGCCGGCACCGCCGGGAACAGTTTCAATTGCTTGAAGCCGGCTTCGCGCGCGGCCATCACTTCCGACGGCGTCATCACGCCCGGCAGCAGCGGCAGGCCGCTCTTCTTTGCCGCTTCGATCAGCGACGGGGTCAGGCCCGGCGAGACGCCGAACACGGCGCCGGCGTCGCGCGCGGCGGCGAATTCTTCCGGCTGGGTCAGGGTACCGACGCCGACGATCGCGCCGTCGACCTGGGCCATGTCGCGGATCGCCTGCAGGCCGTGGGCGGTGCGCAGCGTTACCTCGAGCACGCGGATGCCGCCGGCCACCAGGGCTTTCGCCAGGGGCACGGCGTGGCTCGGGTCGTCGATGGCGATCACGGGAATCACGCTCGCCGAGCGCATGATGTCAAGTACGGTCATGTTAGTGGTCATGGTCGTTGTCATGATTATTTGTTGGTCCTGAACAGGAAATCTTCGTCGGAGCCGGGCATGATTTCGCCGCTGTCGGCGCCTTCGTGCAACGGCTGGGTCGTGTGCTTCGGCGAGGGCAGCGGGAAGGTCGCGGCGCCCTCCTCGGCCGCGCTGCTGGCATGGCGGAACATCGCGAACAGCTCGCGGCCCATGCCGATGTGGCTGGACGAGATGTCGGCGCTGGCCTGCTTGCGCTGGGCCCAGACCTCTTCCGGCACCAGGGCCTGCAGGGTGCCGTTGGTGGCGTCGACGCGCAGGATGTCGCCGTCGCGCACCAGTCCCAGCGGGCCGCCGGCCAGGATCTCGGGCGAGACGTGGATCGCCGCCGGCACCTTGCCGGAGGCGCCCGACATGCGGCCGTCGGTCACCATCGCCACGTGGTGGCCGGCGTCCTGCAGGTTGGCCAGCGCCGGGGTCAGCGCGTGCAGCTCCGGCATGCCGTTGGCGCGCGGGCCCTGGAAGCGGATCACGGCCACGAAGTCGCGGTTCAGGTGACCGGCCTTGTAGGCGTGCATGAAGTCTTCCTGCGAATTGAAGGTCAGCGCCGGCGCCTCGACCACGTGGTGCTCTTTCTTGACGGCCGAGATCTTCATGATGGCGCGGCCCAGGTTGCCCTGCACCAGCACCATGCCGCCGTTGTCGCTGAACGGGTTCGAAGCCGGGCGCAGCACGGTTTCGTCGCCCGATTGCGCCGGCAGGTCGCGCCAGACGACCTTGCCGTCCTCGCCCAGGAAGGGCTCCTTGCAGTGGTTGCGCAGGCCGTGGCCGAGGATGGTGTTGACGTCCTCGTGCGCCAGGCCGGCGTCGAGCAGCTCGCGGATCACGAAGCCCGGGCCGCCGGCGGCCTGGAAATGGTTCACGTCGGCGTCGCCGTTCGGGTAGATGCGGGTCAGCGACGGCACCACTTTCGACAACGCGTCGAAGTCGTTCCAGTCGATGACGATGCCGGCCGCGCGCGCGATCGCCACCAGGTGCAGCGTGTGGTTGGTCGAGCCGCCGGTCGCGTGCAGCGCGACGATGGCGTTGACGATGCTTTTCTCGTCGACGATGTGCCCGACCGGCATGTAGTTGCCGCCCTGCTGGGAAATCGAGACCGCCTGGTGCGAAGCCGCGGCCGTCAGCGCGTCGCGCAGCGGCGTGCCCGGGGTGATGAAGGCGGCGCCCGGCAGGTGCAGGCCCATCATCTCCATCAGCATCTGGTTGCTGTTGGCGGTGCCGTAGAAAGTGCAGGTGCCGGCGCCGTGGTAGGACTTCGATTCGCCTTCCAGCAGTTCCTCGCGGGTGGCTTCGCCCTTGGCGTAGCGCTGGCGGATGGCCGCCTTTTCCTTGTTCGAGATGCCCGAGGTCATCGGGCCGCCCGGCACGAACACGGCCGGGATGTGGCCGAAGTGGAGCGCGCCGATCAGCAGGCCCGGCACGATCTTGTCGCAGATGCCCAGGTACAAGGCGGCGTCGAACATGTTGTGCGACAGCGCCACGGCGGTGGACATGGCGATGGTGTCGCGCGAGAACAGGGACAGCTCCATGCCCGGCTGGCCCTGGGTCACGCCGTCGCACATCGCCGGCACGCCGCCGGCGAACTGGGCCACGGCGCCGACGTCGCGCACGGCTTCCTTGATCACGCGCGGGAAGTATTCGAACGGCTGGTGGGCCGACAGCATATCGTTGTAGGACGAGACGATCGCCACCGAGGGCTTCTTCTGCTCGCGCAGCTTGAGCTTGTCGTTGGCCGGGAAGGCGGCAAAGCCGTGGGCCAGGTTGGTGCACGACAGCGCCCCGCGCTGCACACCCTTGACCCGCGCCGCCTCGAGGTGCGCAAGATACGCGGCGCGCGAGGCGCGGCTGCGTTGGATGATCCGGTTCGTTACCTGTTCAACTACAGGGTGCAGCGCCATAATCGTTCCTTCGAAAATTTGACTCTGAAATTTTACTACAGAATTGGATTGGGTTCCGGCAGACGGTCATTTTGCGGCTTGGCATGGGCCTGAGACTGCGTGGGCTCAAGAGCCCACCCTACGACAACCAGGAAACCTGCGGATGACGCTTTTGTAGGGTGGGCTCTCGAGCCCACGCGGTACAACGTTGAAAGATCGATCAATGGCCGCAAGCCTGGACTCAAGCATTGTGTAGTGAATTTACGAACGATTCCTGTATTATTCGATAATCTGTCTAAAACAATATCTCGCGCGAGCCATGTCCCAGCCTTCCTTGACTACCACCGCCAGCTTCCAGGCCCTCGAAACCCACGCCGTCGAGGCCGAAGACTGGCAGATGCGCCACCTGTTCGCAGCCGATCCGCAGCGCTTCGAGCGCATGTCGATCGAGGCCGCCGGCCTGTTCCTAGACTATTCAAAAAACCGGCTTGACGGGCGCACGCTTGAACTGCTCGCAAGCCTTGCGCGCGAGCGCGGCGTCGAGCGCCAGCGCGACGCCATGTTCGCCGGCGAAAAGATCAACAACACCGAGAACCGCGCCGTCCTGCACACCGCCTTGCGCGCCCCGCGCGACCTGAAGCTGACGGTCGATGGGCAGGACGTCGCAAGCGATGTGCACGCCGTGCTGGGCCGCATCAAGACCTTCACCGACGCCGTGCGCGGCGGCGAATGGCTGGGCCACACCGGCAAGCCGATCACCGACATCGTCAACATCGGCATCGGCGGCTCCGACCTCGGCCCGAAGATGGTCTGCCTGGCGCTGCGCCAGTACAGCCACCCGCGCCTCACCATGCACTTCGTCTCGAACGTCGACGGCCACGACATGGACGCCGCGCTGGAAAAGGTCGATCCCGAAACCACCCTCTTCATCATCGCCTCGAAGACCTTCACCACGGCCGAGACCATGATGAACGCCCAGACCGCGCGCAAGTGGTTCCTCGCGCATGCGCCCGAGGAGGCCCTCGCCAAGCACTTCGTGGCGGTGTCGACCAACGTCGAAGCCATCAAGACCTTCGGCATCGATCCGGCCAACATGTTCCCGTTCTGGGACTGGGTCGGCGGCCGCTATTCGGTCTGGTCGGCGATCGGCCTGCCGGTGGCGCTGGCCGTCGGCTACGGCTACTTCGCCGACTTCCTGGCCGGCGCCCACGAGATGGACAAGCACTTCCTGAGCGCCCCGGTCGAGCAGAACATGCCGATGCTGCTGGCCCTGGTCGGCTTCTGGAACCGCCAGTTCCTGGGCGCCACTTCGGTCACGATCGCGCCCTACCACCAGGACCTGAACCGCTTCCCGGCCTACCTGCAGCAGCTCGACATGGAAAGCAACGGCAAGCGCGTGACGCGCGACGGCGAGCCGGTCGACACCCCGACCTGCCCGGCGATCTGGGGCGAACCGGGCACCAATGGCCAGCACGCCTATTTCCAGCTGCTGCATCAGGGCACCGACCTGACGCCGATCGACTTCATCGCCGCCCTGCGCCCGGCCCACGAGCTGCACAACCACCACACCGCGCTGCTGGCGAACTGCTTCGCCCAGTCGGAAGCCTTCATGAAGGGCAAGGACATCGACGAGGTGCGCAAGGACCTGCAGGGACAAGGCCTGTCGCTGGCCGAGATCGAACGCCTGGCGCCGCACAAGACCTTCCCCGGCAACCGCCCGAGCAACACGATCCTGATGGAATACCTGACCCCGGCCACGCTGGGCGCCCTGATCGCGCTGTACGAGCACAAGACCTTCGTGCAAGGCGTGATCTGGGACCTGAACAGCTTCGACCAGTGGGGCGTCGAGCTGGGCAAGGTGCTGGCCAAGAAGATCGAGGCCGAGCTGGCCGGCGAAGCGCACCCCGAGCAACACGACAGTTCCACGAATGGCCTGATCGCGCGCGCGAAGGCCGCCATATGATGAGCAGGGAGACGGACACCAACATGAAGAATGCGAAGATCGAAGTCGTCCACGACGAAGCGATGCTGGTCGGCGAATGCCCGCTGTGGCACGACGTCGAGTCGGCCCTGTATTGGGTCGACATCAACGGACTCACCGTGCACCGCGTGCACCCGGCGAGCGGCAAGTACTCGTCCTGGAAGATGGCGTCCGAACCTTCGGCGATCGCCGCCGACGACGACAACTACCTGGTCGTCGCCACCCGCCAGGGCTTCGTGCGCCTGAACACGACCAGCGGCGAAGTCACCGACATCTGCCCCGCTCCATATGACACGAGCATGGTGCGCTTCAACGACGGCCGCGTCGATCCCCAGGGACGCTTCTGGGTCGGCACCATGTACGAGCCGCGCGACAAGCCGGCCGCCGAGATGTACGTGCTCGAACGCGACCAGCTGCGCCTGGCCTGGTCGGGCGGCATGACCAATTCGAACGGCCTGGCCTGGAGCCTGGACGGGCGCACCATGTTCCACGCCGATACCACCAGCCACCGCATCGACGTTTACGATTTCGATCCCGAGGCGGGCGCGGCCGCGCTCAACCGCAACCTGGTGACCTTCTCGACCGACAAGAATTCGCCCGACTACGGCGGCCGCCCCGACGGCGCCGCCGTCGACAGCGAGGGCAATTACTGGATCGCGATGTTCGAGGGCGCTCGCCTGCTCAAGCTCTCGCCGACGGGCGAACTGCTGCGCGAAGTCCAGCTGCCGGTGCGCTGCCCGACCGGGCTCGCCTTCGGCGGCGCCGACCTGCGCACGCTCTACATCACCACCGCCAGCCATGGCCGCTCGAATGCGGAGAAGGAGCAGTATCCGCTGACGGGCAAGGTGCTGGCGCTGCGCGTCGACGTACCCGGCTGCGTGGGTCCGGACTACCGCCGCTGAGCAGCCCCGGCCCGCAGGGTGGGCGGCTCCGCCATGGCGCGTGCTTCGACGCGCCAGAGCGCCGCCCACGCGTCCAATTGTCCTGCACACGCCAACAATGATCCACATTCCCAGGCGCAGCCGCCCACCCTGCGTGCGCCTGCTCCGCCATGCCTGTGGCACCATCGATCCTCTCCAACGCACGTAGTAGAATTTCTTGCTAAGCGCATATCTGTGTAGTAAATTTACACACGACTTCCATTACTCTTTGTCCTGATACCACCATGGCTCTTTCCGATTTCGACCTCGTCTTCTTTGGCGGCAGCGGCGACCTCTCGATGCGCAAGCTCCTGCCCGCAATGTATGCGCGCGACGTCGCCAACGACCTGCCGCCAACCGCGCGCATCATCTGCGTCGGCAAGGACGAGAGTTCGCAGGAAGCCTTCCTGGACATGATCGAGACCCACTCCAGGCCGCACATCAAGGAAACCGTGGTCGAGGAAAAGTGGCGGCGCTTCCTCCAGCGCATCACCTATGTCGCGCTCGACGCCACCCGCGTGCAGACCTACGCGCCGCTGGTCGAGGCCCTGCGCAAGAACGAGGACATCACGCGCGTCTATTACCTGGCGACGCCGCCCAGCCTGTTCGCGCGCATCTGCGACAACCTGGCCGAAACGGGCCTGGCCACGCCGAATTCGCGCGTGGTGCTGGAAAAGCCGCTGGGACGCGACCTGGCCTCGGCCAAGCAGATCAACCTGGACGTGGGCAAGGTGTTCGCCGAATCGCAGATCTACCGGATCGACCACTACCTCGGCAAGGAGACCGTGCAGAACCTGCTGGCCCTGCGCTTCGGTAACGTGCTGTTCGAGCCGCTGTGGCGGCGCGAATGGATCTCGGACGTGCAGATCACAATCGCCGAGAAGATCGGCGTCGGCAACCGCCTGGGCTACTACGACACCTCGGGCGCGCTGCGCGACATGCTGCAGAACCACCTGCTGCAACTGCTGTGCATCGTGGCGATGGAACCGCCGACCTCGATCGCGCCGGATGCCGTGCGCGACGCCAAGCTGCAGGTGCTGCGCTCGCTGAAGCGCTTCACCCCGACCACCCTCTCCCAGAACATCGTGCGCGGCCAGTACCGCGCCGGTTTCGTCGATGGCCAGGCCGTGCCGAGCTACCGCGACGAGCCGGATGCGCCGAAGAGCTCGAAGACCGAGACCTTCGTCGCCATGAAGGCCGAGATCGACACCTGGCGCTGGGCCGGCGTGCCCTTCTACCTGCGCACGGGCAAACGCATGGCCGACCGCCTGGCCGAGATCGTGGTGCGCTTCAAGCAGATCCCGCATTCGATCTTCAACCAGCCGACCTCCAGCTTCCAGCCGAACAGCCTGGTGATCCGCCTGCAGCCGGACGAAGGCCTGTCGCTCAACCTGATGGCCAAGACCCCGGGCGACTCGATGCGCCTGAAGCAGGCCGAGCTCGAACTCGACTTCCGCGAACAGTTCAAGGCGCCGCGCATGGAAGCCTACGAGCGGCTGCTGCTGGACGTGCTGCGCGGCCAGCTGACCCTGTTCATGCGCGGCGACGAACTGGAAGCGGCCTGGGAATGGGTCGAGCCCATCCTCGACCATTGGGAGCAGGACGACACCGCGCCGGTGCCGTATGCCTCGGGCACCTGGGGCCCGGCCGCCTCCTCGGCCCTGATCGGCCGCGACGGCCTGCAGTGGCGCGAAGAAGCGCTTCCGGAAGATTGACGCATCAGAGGCCTACCCATGCTGCTCGACTCCATCCGCACCCAGCTCGATTCGCTCTCGAAGTCCGAACGCAAGGTCGCGCTCGCGGTGCTCGAAGCGCCCAGCGCCACCGTCAGCCAGAACATCACGGCGCTGGCCAAGAGCGCGCAGGTGTCCGAGCCGACCGTGGTGCGTTTCTGCCGCACCCTCGGCTACGACGGCTGGCACGAATTCAAGCTGAAGCTCGCGCAGGGTCTGGCCCTGGCCCTGCCCGCCGCCAACGAGCAGCCGGCCCAGGACGATCTCGCCGCCGACCTCGTGAACAAGATCTGCAGCCGCTCGATCAACACCCTGCTCGACCTGCGCAACAACCTCAATGCCGAGTCGGTGCAGAAGGCGCTCGACATCCTGTCGCGCGCGAACAAGATCGAGTTCTACGGCCAGGGCACCTCGGGCTTCGTCGCGGCGGACGCCCAGCACAAGTTCTTCCGCTCGGGCGTGCCGACCGTCTCCTACACCGATCCGGCGATCCACTCGATCGCCGCCGCACTGCTGCGCGAAGGCGACTGCGTGGTGGCGATCTCCCAGCGCGGCAACAATCCCTCGCTGGTGCGCTCGGCCAAGCTGGCGCGGCGCGGCGGCGCCGACGTGATCGTGCTGGCGCCCTCGGGCACGCCGCTGGCCGACATGGCGACCGTGCTGATCCCGATCGACCTGGTCTTCAACATCGACCCCTACACGCCGATCTCGGCGCGCCTGGCCTACCTGGTCGTGATCGACGTGCTGGCGGTCGGCCTGGCCCTGCAGCGCGGACCCGAGTTCCGGCGCAAGATGCAGAACGCGCAGAAGGCGCTGCAGGAATTCGACATGCAGTTCGATTCCTTCATCGGCTGAGTTGATGAACCCGCGCAAGAAGCTGACCTTCTGGGGCGCGCACGAGGACGACGACAGCCTGGTCCTGAGCGTGATCGCCGGCCGCAAGACCGTCACTGCCGACACGGTCGAGGATTACTACAAGGGCTACGGCGAGCTGGGCGATGGCGGCTACGAAGCCGGCGACCTGATCGACGTCCACGACCTGCGCGGCCGCCCGCGCTGCACGATCCGTGCAACCGAGGCGCGCATCGTCCGCTTCGGCGACATTCCGGAAGACGTCTGGCGCGGCGAGACCTTTGCGAGCGCGGACGAATTCAGGGAAGTCCACATCCGCTGCCTGCCCCACCTGGACCTGCACGACGACGTCGAGTTCGCGACCCTGCATTTCGAACTGGTGGAGGTGGCGCCCGCCAGCTGAGGCGCCCCTTGACGAGAAAACAAGCCCGGCGTTTCGCCGTATAATGTTTTTTTACCCAGGGTTAAGCTATGCCGTCGCCATCCGGTATGACCATTTCGCTGCGCCGGCTGCTCATCCTCCTCAGCGCCATCGGGCTGCTGCCGCTCGCCCTGCTCGGCCTGTGGTCGCTGCATGCCGCCGGCCAGTACCGCCCGGCGTCCTGGGCGCTGGTGTGGCCGAAGCGCGCGCAGGTCGACTGGGCGCGCCGGCACAGCAAGGACAAGAACGACTGACATGACGATCAAACAAGCCGTACTGCGCGCCGCCAAGTTCGCCGGCGTCTTCGCCCTGGTGCGCGCCGCCACCCGGCGCCACCCGCGCATCCTGTGCTACCACGGGGGCAACCTGGGCGACGAACGCCGCTACAACCCGAAACTGTTCTGCACCCGCGAGCAGCTGCGCGAACGCCTCGACTGGCTGCGCCGCACCGGCTTCGTGCCGGCCACGCTCGACGAGGTGGCCGCGCCCGGCGCCGCGCCCAAGGACGGGATTCCGGTCGCGATCACGCTCGACGACGGCTGGTACTCGTCCTGGCACGACCTGCTGCCGATCATGGCCGAATACGGCCACCGTCCGGTGCTCTACCTGCACACCGAGGCCTACGAGGCCGGCGCACCGATCGTTCCGGTGAGCGTGCGCTACATCCTGTGGAAGGCGGGCCCGGTCGAGGCAACGCTGGCGGGCTTCGGCGAAGGCATGAACGGGAGC
>DNCF01000422.1 GCA_003484545.1 Massilia sp.
CGGCCATGCGGGGCTGGTCGCGGCGGCGATCCTGGCGGTGGGCCTGGGCAATCTGTGGATCGGCCTGGCGGCGATCATGCTGTTCGGCCTGCCGCACGCCTACTACAATGCCACGATGCAGGGCTGGGCGGCCGACCAGTTCGCGGCGCACGGCCAGGGCGCGGTCATGGGCCTGATCTCGACCACTTTCTGCCTGGCGAACATCGTGATGGCGCTGGCGGGCGGCGTGCTGACCCTGCTCGATACGCGGCTGGTGCTGATCGTCGGCGGCCTGCTGGCCGCCTGGGCGGCGCTGGCGATGCGCGACTGGAGTGGACGCGCCGTCGAGGTCGCGGCGGAACTGAAAGTGGAGGCCAAATGAATACCTTCGACCAGGTACTGATGATGCTGAAGACGCGCGGCGCCCAGACCGCGCAAACGCTGGCCGGGCTGCTCGGGATGACGGGGATGGGCGTGCGGCGCCAGCTCGAACTCGGTGTGGAGAAGGGGCTGGTGAGCTTCGTCGACACGCCGGGCAAGGTCGGGCGGCCGGTGCGGCGCTGGCAGCTGACCGAGGCCGGCCATGCGCGCTTTCCCGACCGGCATGCCGAGCTGACGCTGGACCTGATCGAGGGCGTGCGCGCGCTGTTCGGCGAGTCCGGGCTGGAAAAGCTGATCGTGGCGCGCGAGGAGAGCGGCGAGCGCGCCTATCGTGCTCGCGTCGATCCCACGACGACGCTGGACGAACAGGTGGCGGCGCTGGCCGAGGCGCGTTCGCTCGAGGGTTACATGGCCGAGGTCGAGCCGCGCGTCGACGGCAGTCTGCTGCTGCTCGAAAACCATTGTCCGATCTGCGCGGCGGCGCAGTCCTGCCAGCAGTTCTGCCGCTCGGAGCTGGACGTGTTCCGGCGCGTGCTAGGGCCGGGGGTGAATGTGGTGAGGATCGAGCATCAGTTGGCGGGGGCGAGGCGGTGTGCTTATCTGGTGAGCCAGGCGTAGCGAATGCCGTGTGGGTAGCAGCCTTCGGTTGAAGAAGCGGCCGGCGCGCGCCTGTTGCTCCGTCTCCTACGATTTTTTTGCGTGCACGGGAAGCGCCGCGTCCGTTCATTTCTTGCAGCATTGGTGACATTCCGCGCATCTGTTCCTGGGAGCGGTATGTTATGGTCCGGTCAGCCGAACTACCGGTTCGAATCAAGCATTCATTTAATGAGCCAAGCGTCATGGCACTGAGCCGGATCTGGCGTCACATGTCTTCATCCACACATGACATTTCTCACGATCGATCAAATCAAACTTAGCGCCACGCGCGGCATCAACTTTTCTGTTCATCCTGATGTCGCCATATACGGAGCGGACGCGAACTTCCGACAAATGCCGCAGGTTGACACTGCCAGAATCAACGTCTTTGGCGGCCCGAACGGCGCGGGAAAGTCCACTTTCCTTGATGCTATCCGTGCCCTTGGTAATGCAGATCTGCTCCTGACCCTGCGCAGGAGTACTCTTTCGCAAAATAGAGCCTACCATTCGTTTCGATTACTGCTGAGCGATAATTCGGTCGTCAATGTCCATTTTGAGGAGTCGGGCGCAGTCGCGTTAAGACATCTGGAGCATCCGGTCCGCGAGCGCATCATCGACGAAGCATATCCGCGCATCCATGGCGGGCAGTGGCGTAAAGAGGACAAAGCGCAAGCCGATCAATTCTTCATCCGTCTCGGGTTGCATGTCGAGTTTTGGCCGGACCCGAGCCGGACGAGGTTCGACATGGGTTTTTTCAGAGAGCTGGAATTGCTTCTTCCCTATCTGACCGGAATTGACGGGATTTTTCCAACCCTCGAAGCCAAGGCCATCGTCACGTTCATCGACGAGCCGGGTCAACCGCACCTGATCGAGGCAAGGGAGCTGCCCGCCGGATGGAAGGCTGCTGCAGGCTTGCTGTCCTGGGTTTCACAACTGCATAAAGGATCACTTTGCATCATCGAGGAACCGGAAACGCACTTGCACCCAGTCCTGCAACGCCGCCTGGCCGCAAGACTGGCTACATTAGCCCGGGAGAGAAAATTGCAGATATTCCTTTCCACTCATTCTGCGGTGTTTCTCAATCCTTCAAGCTGGCAGGCCAACGAAGCCGATTTCGCCCTCTTTCACGTGGATGGCAGAAATGTCGTCCGTATCGATAATGTCCAGGCGCATCATGGCAAGTTACTCGATGAGCTTGGCACTAAGGTGAGCGATTTGCTCCAGGCAAACTGCGTGGTGTGGATTGAAGGGCCGTCTGATCGCATATATATACGGCATTGGCTCGACAAATGGTGCGCGTTCCATAAGCGAAAACCACCGATCGAAAATGTCCACTACGCGTTCTCGTTCTACGGCGGTTCCGTTCTGTCGCACTTCGATGCTGCGCCTCAGGACGAAATCGACGACGCCGTATCAATGCTGAAGTTGAACCGGAATTCAATGGTGGTCATGGATAGAGACCATGATTTCAAATGGTGTGCGGCGAGTGGATCGATTATTCGCACGAAATCGTCGTGTGCAAAGTACAAGGTCATCGATGATCTACCAAGACGTGTCTGGATAACGGACGGTTATACAATCGAGAGCTATCTTCCGCGGAAGTATTTCGAGGAGCAGTATCTCCTGGAAAGCGGCGTCGATCGGGTCGAAATCGGTACCAAGCTCTCCAAGGTCAATCTCGCGCGAAAGTATGAACGAGACCACGCAAGCGCCAGTTTTCCGGATATGTTTGGTTCGAAGGTTCCGACGAACCATATGCTCCGCTTGTACTCGTTCATTCTCGCGGCCAACCACGAGCTCTGAGCCCGGGCTGGAGGCGCCAGGTGTCGGGAGCGGGTGCCAGGGCAAGGCGCCGAGCATGATTGCCCGTGCGACTATCCGCGCCAGGTATCGAGGTTCGGCGGGCGGTGAGAATAGCGATCCCTGAGGGAGCAAAAAAATGCCGCTGTCTCCAGCGGCATTTTCATTTCCGACAAGCGCCTGCGCGTCAGTCGGTAGCGTAGATGTTGTTGTCCTTGGTTTCGCGAACGAAGAAGGCGCCGATCGCGACGGTGATCAGGGCGATGATGATCGGATACCAGAGGCCGTAGTAGATGTTGCCGTTGGCCGCCACCAGGGCGAACGAGATGGTCGGCAGCAGGCCGCCGAACCAGCCGTTACCGATGTGGTAGGGCAGGGACATCGAGCTGTAGCGGATACGGGTCGGGAACATCTCGACCAGCATGGCGGCGATCGGGCCGTAGACCATGGTCACGTAGATGACCAGGATGAACAGCAGCAGGACCAGCATCGGCTTGTTGATCTGGGCCGGGTCGGCTTTTTCAGGATAGCCGGCGGCTTTCAGGGCGGCGGTGACGTCCTTCTTGAGGGCGGCTTCCTTGGCCTTGCTGTCCTTGTCGAAGTCCAGGCCGTCAGGCGTCATGGTGGCGTTGAAGCCCTGGAAGACCTGGTCGCCGACCTTGACGCTGGCCACGGTGCCGGCCGGCGCCTCGACGGTGGTGTAGTTCACCGAGGCGTTGGTCAGCATGCGGCTGGCGATGTCGCACGACGCCGGGAATTTGCGGGTGCCGCTCGGGTCGACCTGGAAGTTGCACGATGCCGGGTCGGCGACGACCACCACCGGCGAGTTGTTGATGGCCTGCTCCAGGGCCGGGTTGCCGTAGTGGGTGATGGCCTTGAAGATCGGGAAGTAGGTGGCCGCGGCGATGACGCAGCCGCCCAGGATGATCCACTTGCGGCCGATCTTGTCCGACAGCCAGCCGAAGAACAGGAAGAACGGGGTGGCCAGCAGCAGGGCGATGGCGATCAGGATGTTCGCGGTCGGGCCGTCGATCTTCAGGGTCTGGGTCAGGAAGAACAGGGCGTAGAACTGGCCGGTGTACCACACCACGGCCTGGCCCATCGTCAGGCCGACCAGGGCCAGCAGGACGATCTTGCCGTTCTTCCAGTTCAGGAAGGCTTCCGACAGCGGCGCCTTCGAGGTCTTGCCTTCGGCTTTCATCTTGGCGAAGGCCGGCGACTCGTTCATCGACATCCGGATCCAGACCGAAATGCCCAGCAGCAGGACGGAGACCAGGAAGGGGATGCGCCAGCCCCAGGCCGCGAATTCCTCTTCGCCGACCGCGGTGCGGGTGCCCAGGATCACCAGCAGCGACAGGAACAGGCCCATGGTCGCGGTGGTCTGGATGAAAGCGGTGAAGAAGCCCCGCTTGCCCTCCGGCGCGTGCTCGGCGACGTAGGTCGCTGCGCCGCCGTACTCGCCGCCCAGCGCCAGGCCTTGCAGGATGCGCAGGGTGACCAGGATGATCGGCGCCGCGATGCCGATCGAGGCGTGGCCCGGCAGCAGGCCGACGAGGAAGGTCGAGCCGCCCATGATGAGGATGGTGACCAGGAAGGTGTACTTGCGGCCGATCATGTCGCCGAGGCGGCCGAACACGAGCGCGCCGAACGGACGCACGATGAAGCCGGCGGCGAAGGTCAGCAGGGCGAAGATGAAGGAGGTGGTCGGGTCGCCGAGGAAGAACTGCTTGCCGATGATGGCGGCGAGCGAACCGTAGAGGTAGAAGTCGTACCATTCGAACACGGTGCCAAGCGAGGACGCAAAGATCACCTTGCGTTCTTCCTTGGTCATCCCCTGGGAGGAAGGTACCGCCTTCCCGCCCGCGGTCATGCCGGGTGTGATAGCCATTTTGTATGTCTCCGTATAGTAATGTAGGTCTCGGATAGCCGTACGTGGAACCTGTCTGTGCAGGATTCTGGTCAGCTTGGAACGGAGTGTGGACCGTTAAACTTACGTCATGCTTGCTCCAAACTTACTGCAAACTTACTAATGGTTGACGAGGCTGCTTGCGCAGCGGCGGCAAGACGCATTCGGCCAGCCGGGAACACGCCGGCAGGGCAGCACTGGCCTCAAGTTACTGAACATTCGACCGCCCCGGCGGGCCGGAAAATCCCGAGTGCATATGATGAGACGCAAGCACCAAGATTTGCGAACGACCGTACTAATCATGTGCTATTCTCATCCGGTCGGACTTCTCATCGAACACGCAAACACCAACACCAGGGAGACCAGAATGCAAGACGCCGTCATCGTATCGACCGCCCGTACCGGCTTGGCCAAGTCGTGGAAGGGAGCCTTCAACATGACCCATGGCGCGACCCTCGGCGGCCACGTGCTCGCCGCCGCCATCGAGCGCGCCGGCATTGCCGCGGGCGAGGTCGAGGACGTGATCATGGGCTGCGCCAATCCCGAAGGCGCCACCGGCGGCAACATCGCGCGCCAGATCGCGCTGCGCGCCGGCTGCCCGGTCACGGTGCCGGGCATGACCGTCAACCGCTTCTGCTCTTCCGGCCTGCAGACCATCGCCCTGGCCGCCCAGCGCGTGCTGGCCGGCGAAGGCGAGATCTATGCCGCCGGCGGCGTCGAGTCGATCTCCTGCGTGCAGCAGGAAATGAACACCCACATGCTGCGCGACCCGGCGCTGCGTGCGCAGAAGCCCGAGATCTACTGGTCGATGCTGCAGACGGCCGAGATGGTCGCCAAGCGCTACGGCGTCCCCAAGGAGCGCCAGGACGCCTACGGCGTGCAGAGCCAGCAGCGCGCAGCCGCCGCCCAGACCGCCGGGCGCTTCGACGCCGAGATCGTGCCGATGACGACCGTTATGGGCGTGGCCGACAAGGCCTCGGGCCGCCTGCTGACGCGCGAGGTGACGATCGCCGCCGACGAGGGCATCCGTGCCGACACGACCATCGAAGGCGTGTCGAAGATCCGCACCGCGCTGCCGGGCGGCGTGATCACCGCCGGTAACGCCAGCCAGTTCTCGGACGGCGCCTCGGTGTCGATCGTGATGAGCCGGCGCATGGCCGAAGCGAAGGGCCTAGCGCCGCTGGGCGTGTTCCGCGGCTTCGCGGTGGCCGGCTGCGAGCCTGACGAGATGGGCATCGGCCCGGTGTTCGCGGTGCCGAAGCTGCTGCGGAAAGCTGGCCTCACGGTCGACGACATCGGCCTGTGGGAACTGAACGAGGCCTTCGCCGTGCAGGTGCTGTACTGCGCCGACAAGCTCGGCATTCCGATGGACCGCCTGAACGTGAACGGCGGCGCGATCGCGGTCGGCCACCCGTATGGCGTGTCGGGCGCGCGCCTGGTCGGCCACGCGCTGATCGAAGGCAAACGCCGCGGCGTGAAATACGTCGTGGTGACCATGTGCATCGGCGGCGGCCAGGGCGCGGCGGGCCTGTTCGAGGTCCTGTAACCGCATTTGCCTGATATGCAAACCCTTTTGAAACAGTAAGAAAGATTCGAGAAAGATATGATCAAGCACATCGTGATGTGGAAGCTGAAGGAGCAAGCCGAAGGCGCCGACCGCGCAGCGAATGCGCGCGAGATGAAGCGGCGCCTGGACGAATGCGCGAACATCGTGCCCGGCATCCACGCCTTCGAGGTCGCGCTGGCCCAGCCGGGCCTGGAGGCGACCTATGACGTGGTCCTGTACTCGGTGTTCGAGAACAAGGGGGCGCTGGAGGCTTACGCGCAGCATCCGACCCACCAGGCCCTGATGCCCTTCTTCAAGGCCGTGCGCGACGAGCGCCAGTGCATGGATTACGAAATCTGATCCACCATCGACAATAGAAACAACAACGGAGATAGCATGCGCACTACCCAGGAATTATTTTCACTTCAAGGCAAGACCGCACTGGTGACCGGCGGCTCGCGCGGCCTCGGCCTGCAGATGGCGGAGGCGCTCGGCGAGCAGGGCGCGCGCCTGGTGCTTTCCTCGCGCAAGCAGGAAGAGCTCGACGCGGCCGTGGCCCACCTGGCGGCCAAGGGCATCGAGGCCTCGGCCATCGCCTGCGACCTGTCGAACGAGGCGAACGTCCAGCCTTTCGTCGAGGAAGCGCTGCGCCGCCTCGGCCAGATCGACATCCTGATCAACAACGCCGGCGCCAGCTGGGGCGCCCCGGCCGAGGAGCATCCGCTCGAAGCCTGGGACAAGGTCATGAACCTGAACGTGCGCAGCATCTTCCTGGTCTCGCAGGCGGTCGCGAAACTGTCGATGATTCCGCGCCATTACGGCCGCATCGTCAACATTTCCTCGATCGCCGGCCTGGCCGGCAATCCGCCGGGCACCATGAGCACCATCGCCTACAACACCTCGAAGGGCGCGATCGTGAACTTCACGCGCGCGCTGGCCGGCGAATGGGGCCGCCACGGCATCACCGTCAACTCGATCGCGCCGGGCTTCTTCCCGTCTAAAATGACCAAGGGCGTGCTGTCGACCATCGGCGCCGACGTGCTGGCCAAGGATGCCCCACTGGGGCGCCTGGGCGACGACGAGGACTTGAAGGGCGCGGTGGTGCTGTTCGCCTCCGACGCCGGCAAGCACATCACGGGCCAGATCCTGGCCGTCGACGGCGGCGTGTCCGCAGTCTAAAGGAGAGCACCATGCAGAATTTCAACGGCAAGGTGGCCGTCATCACCGGGGCCGGCAGCGGCCTGGGTCGCGAATTCGCCGAGACGGCGGCGGGACTGGGCATGAAGCTGGTGCTGGCCGACGTCCAGGCCGACGCGCTCGAGAAGGTCACGGACGACCTGCTGGCGCGCGGCAGCGAGGTGCTGGCCATGGTCTGCGACGTCAGCAAGGGCGCCCACGTGCAGGAATTGGCGGACGCGGCGGTGGCGCGCTTCCACGGCATCCACCTGGTGTTCAACAACGCCGGCGTCGGCTCGGGCGGCCTGGTCTGGGAAAACAGCGAGCAGGACTGGGAATGGGTGCTGGGCGTGAACCTGTGGGGCGTGATCCATGGCGTGCGCATCTTCACCCGCACCATGCTCGAGTGCGCGAAGAAGGACCCGTCCTTCGAGGGGCACATCGTGAACACGGCGTCGATGGCGGGCCTGCTGAATGCCCCCGCGATGGGCGTCTACAACGTCTCCAAGCATGCCGTGGTCTCGCTGACGGAGACGCTGTACCACGACCTGGAACTGGTCGGGGCGCCGATCGGCACCTCGGTGCTCTGCCCGTATTTCGTGCCGACCGGTATCAGCCACTCGCACCGCAACCGGCCGGAAGACCTGCGCACGGAGGATGGGCCGACCAACAGCCAGATCGCGGCGCAGGCGCTGACGGTCAAGGCGGTGCAATCGGGCAAGGTGTCGGCGGCCGACGTGTCGCGCCTGACCTT
Source organism: Massilia sp. (assembly GCA_003484545.1). Taxonomy (GTDB): domain Bacteria; phylum Pseudomonadota; class Gammaproteobacteria; order Burkholderiales; family Burkholderiaceae_D; genus Telluria. The sequence goes on from DNCF01000422.1 coordinate 8,179, forward strand.
CGAGGCGATCCGCGAAAAGCGTTTCTGGATCTTCTCGCACCCGCAGGCGCTGGGCGGCGTCGAGGACGGCATGAAGGCGCTCCTCGAGGGGCGCAATCCGCCCGATCCCTACGCGGCCACGCCGCACATCCGCGAAATCCTGCGGGCCAAGCTGTAAGCCCTGCGCGGCAGGCCGCGGCGCGCGGGGCGCCGCCTGCCCGCAACG
>DNCF01000444.1 GCA_003484545.1 Massilia sp.
GGCTGCTGCCGTTCGCGGTCACGCTGGTGCTGGTCGCGGTGAATCCGAAATACGTGAGCATGCTGTGGACCGATCCGGCCGGCGCGCGCCTGCTGTGGTACGCGGCCGGGATGATCCTGTTCGGGGTCATCTGGCTGCGCAAGATCATCCGCATCCGGATCTGAGGAATCGTCATGAATGCCGCCCAACTATCCTTCCTCCTGCTTGTCTTCGCGATCGTGTGCGCCCTGGCCTGGCTGGCGATGGCCTTGTTCGCGCCGGAAGCCCTGCGCGCCAGGCTGCGCCGCTCCGTCGGCAAGTCGGAAACCACCCAGCTCGAATCGAACGGCTGGGTCGAAAAGGTGGCCAAGGTCAGCCAGCCGCTGACCAAGCTCTCGATTCCCGAAGAGGGGTGGGAAAAATCCACGCTGCGCACCCGTTTCATGAACGCCGGCTGGCGCAATCCGGTGGCGCCGACCCTGTTCTTCGCTTCGAAGACGGCACTGGCGCTGCTGGGGCCGGCCATCGTCGGGACGCTGGTGGCGCTCTCGGTGATCGTGCTCTCGGGCGGCAAGCTGATGTTCCTGCTGCTGCTGAGCGCCACGGTCGGCTATTACTCGCCGAACATGGCCCTGCACCGCCTCGCAAGCCGGCGCAAGCGCGAGATCTTCGAAACCCTGCCCGACGCGCTCGACTTGCTGACCGTCTGCGTCGAGGCCGGCCTGAGCCTGGAACGCGCCTTCGTCAAGGTAGCCGGCGAGATTCACATCAAAAGCGTCACGCTGGCCCAGGAACTGCAGATCGTGCTGATGGAAATGCGTGCCGGCTTCACCAAGGAAAAGGCGCTCCGTAACTTCGCCTTGCGTAGCGGCGTCGACGACGTCGATACGCTGGTGGCGATGCTGATCCAGTCCGAGCGTTTCGGCACCAGCGTGGGCGACTCGCTGCGCGTGTATTCAGAGAACCTGCGCAACAAGCGGCGCACGATGGCCGAGGAATGCGCCGCCAAGATCGGCCTCAAGTTGCTGTTCCCGCTCATCTTTTGCATCTTTCCGACATTGCTGATGGTATTGCTGGGGCCGGCAGCGATGCAGCTCAGCCGGACACTTGCCGCCGTCGCCGCGCGCTGAATCACAGGAGTTGGTCATGAAAACACGCTCGATTCTCAAGAAAATCTCGGTACTCGGCGCCGGCATGCTGTTGCTGGCCTGCGCCGATATCGCCCGCCAGCCGGATGCCCAGCCGGGTCCGGATGCTGACAGCGCCTACAGCGAGGGGCGCGCGCATCACCTGGCCGGCCGCTACGACGAAGCGGTCCAGGCCTACCGCACAGCGCTCGCCGCCGACCCCCGCCACGTGCGGGCCCGCAACGCCCTGGCGGCCGCCTATGCGCGCCAGGGCGATTACGCCCAGGCCATTCCGATCTGGCGCGAACTGACCGCGGACGTGACGCTGTCGTCCGGCCCCGCCAACGCCTACCTGTTCGCCAATCTGGGCTACGCCTACCTGCTCGGCGGCGACTATCAACAGGCCGTCGCCGCACTGGAGAAGGCCTGCCTGCTCGATCCGCTGAACCATCGCGCCTGGCAAAACCTGGGCGAGACCTTACGCCGGCTGGGGCAGGACGCGCGCGCCGAGCTGATGTTCCGCCAGGCCCGCGCGCTGCGCGATCACGATTTCCGCAGCGACTACGCGGCCGCCGGCGGCAGCGCGGTGAGCGCGATCCAGGCCGCGGTCGAGGCGCCGCGACCCGATCCCGAATGGGCCGCAACCCAGGTGCTCACTGGCGCGGACGGCATCCTGACGGTGCGCCGCATCCCGTCGCAGCGCGCACTGGCCCGGGCAATGACTCAGGAAATGCCGGGCAACCTGCCGCCGGCGCCGCCGGTTTCACGCGGCGGTTCGGCGCCCGTGCTGCTTGAAATTCGCAATGGGAATGGCGTGACCGGCATGGCACGCGCACTGTCGCGCCAGGTCGGCGGCGACGGACTGCGCGTCACGCGGCTGAGCAACGAACAAGGCTTCAGGGTGCGCCACACGCGCATCGAGCACCAGGCCGCCTACCGCGACGCGGCCGAGCGCCTCGCGGCACGCTTCGACGGCGTGGCCGTGGTCCAGGTCGAAAGCACCAGGCCGGCCGACCTGCGCCTGGTCATCGGCAAGGATCTGGTGGACGGCAAGCTTGCGCTACGGCCGGCAGCGCCCGCCGGGACATCGGCTGTTGCAAGCGCGTCACTCGCGAAGGCGCCCTGAGGCCGCGCACACCGGACACGGTTGTTCCGTATCGAATCGCGTCGACAAGCGCATCCGAAAATGGGACGATAACCGCCTCATCCGAAGGAGCGTTGCCATGAAAATTGCACAGCGTTTCACCGCCATTCTCGTCGCCGCCGCCGCTTTGTCCTTCACCGCCTGCGCGCCGACCGCTCACCAGCAGGGCACCGGCGAATACATCGACGACGCCGTCATCACCAGCAAGGTAAAAGCCGCATTCGCTGCCGATCCCACGGTGAAAGCCACCGAAGTGCAGGTCGAGACCTTCAAGGGAACGGTACAGCTGAGCGGCTTCGTCGAGTCGCGCGAAAGCGCCCAGAAAGCCGTGCAGCTTGCGCGCGAAGTGAAGGGCGTGAAGGAAGTGCGCAACAATACTGTCATCAAGTAAGCGCCGCCGCGTCGGCGCGCTTGTCGAGGCAGGAAGCTGGCGCCGTCTCATGCGTGCGCCGGCAGCGATGCCCTTCCTGCCGCGATCGACGCGTCAGCGCCAGCTGACCTTGCCCAGACCCTCGGTCGTGGCCTTGCGCTGCGCCGGCTTGCCGTACACCGTGGCCGATCCCATACCGCTGAGGTTCAGGTTTGCCGCCGAGCTGGCGTACACGGTCGCGCCGCCGAGGCCGCTCATGTCGAGGTCGACGACGTCGGCGCGCAGCTTCTCGGCGTCGAGATTGCCCACGCCCGCCAGCGTGGCGCGCAGCGTCTTCGTCTGGCCCGCCACGGCCAGCTGGCCGGCGCCGCGCAGCGCCAGGTCCATGCGTTCGGCACGGCCGGCGTCGATCGTCATGCTGCCGACGCCGCCCAGGCGCGCATCGACATTCCGGTAATTTCCGTTGAGGGTGACCGTGCCGGCGCCGTCGAGTGCCAGCACGATGCGCTCGCCGCCGAAACCGCTGACTGTGCTTGCGCCCACGCCTTCGGACACGAACTCGGCCAGGTTCGGCACGGTCAGCTCGGCGCGCAGCTTCGGTTCCTTGCTGCCGCGCCTGTCGTTGCTGCGTTTTTCGGTATCGATTTCCAGCGTATCGCCGTGCTGGCGCGTCGTCACGCGCGCCACGTCGTCGCGTTCGCCCGAGATCACGAGCGCAGGCTTGGCGCCCTGGCGCACGACCAGGTCGACCACGCCGTCGAGTTTGACGCGGGTAACGCGGGCGTCGACAGTGCGCGCCTCGCGGATCACATCGGCGGCGCAAGCCGTGCCGGCGCCGAGCGCCAGGGTGGAAGCCATCAGGGTGGCGCCGAGCAGTTTGTTCATGATCGTCTCCGTGCGTGTTGGAATGCTTGCACTGTAGTACGACCATCCCGGCACCGCACCGCCGATGCGACAGGCTGCACGATACGGGGAGCGAAGCGCCCGAAACCGCCCGCCAGACCAGCGTGGACAGGTGGCGTCAGCGGCGCAGCGCCCTGCGTACCAGCACACCGGCACCGACCAGCGCCAGCACGACCACGCCCAGCGCCACCCAGCCTTCGTAGGCATGGACCAGGTGCGGCACGCCGGGATCCTGGGCAGGGGCGGGGACGACCAGAATGGAGACGCACAGCGCGGCGGCGATGGCGGCGATCGGGGCAGAACGGCGCAGGGAAATCGGCATGATGGCTCCTGGTTGGCTTGGGGCACGCAGCAGCCTGGACTGGCCGCGCGAACTATCCATCAACGTCAGCCGCAAGCAGGCCTTCGGCGCCTACTGAAACCGATCACCGGTCGGTCAGGACGGGCGGACGTTCATTGCCATGAACTCAGCAAGAAGCATGCCGCGTCCAATGCCCGGGCAGGAGGGGAAATGCATGCCGATGGCGCCCCGGATTGGTGCGCGCCGCGCGTAACAATGGTGCTTGGCAAGTGCGGGAGCGGGGCGAATCGGGATGGCCCAGCCGAGGACAAGGCAGCGTCCCGATGCGGATTCACTTATGCGATTCGAGCACCGACCTGGGCAGTTCGAGGGCGCTCAGCTGCCAGCTCCAAAGGCCGGTACGCTTGAGGATGAAACGGCCAGCATCCTGGCCGGGCTGGGAAATGGCTACTCGGCTCCAGCCCTGGTAATCGACCGAGTAATCAAGCTTCTCCTGCGCCGCCTGGTCCCGTGGCGTGGCCGGATCTGCTTGCGGCGTCCCTGGTGTTGCAGGCCTTACCTTTCCCGATTCCATCATGGCCAGCACGCCGGCTGGCGAGACGGCGGCATCGATCAGCGGATTGATGAGTGCGACGGCCATCATCTGGCCGATGCCGGAGAAGGGGTTGTTCGCCATCTCGGGCGAGGCCATCCGCTTGTTCATCATCGCCATCATCTGGCCCTTGAAGCTCTCGCGCAGGGCCGGGAAATCGATATGTTCGGACAAGCGGTCGGCATCCTTGTGCTCGATCGCTGCCTTCATCTGGTGCAGGGTCCAGTACGGACTTGCATAGCTGGTGACAGCCAGGCTGGTGGCGACTGCGGCGGCGATGGCGATGGCAGAGGTTTTCTTCATGGTGGGCAGGAATGTGGAGAAGGTGAGCGACCAAGTATATCCAAGAGGAAATGCTGAATGCTCACAAAAAATTGCACGGCTTTGATAGCGGCGGCCCGGAAAACAAAAAGCCCAGCCATGGAGGCTGGGCTTTCTGCGCTACTGCTGTTACTGATAATTGGTGCCGGCTGCCGGTTTCGAACTGGCCACCTGATGATTACAAATCAACTGCTCTACCAAATGAGCTAAGCCGGCGTAATCTGTACGGCTGGGATTATACCGTCATTTAATCCGCGTCAGCGTCGGACGGCCGCCTTTTTTCGGCGGTTCCTTGTTGTCGTCGTCGGAAGAATGCGACAGCTCCGGCGAGGCCGTTTCGCTCGCGCTGGCAGGCACGGCGGACAGGCTCGGGGTCGGCGTTGCTTCCTCTTCCGGCGTGGCCATCTCGGCTGCGGTCACGCTGACGTCGAAGGCCATGCCCTGGCCATTTTCGTTGGCATAGATCGCCAGTACGTTCTGCACCGGCACGTAGATCTCGCGCGAGACGCCGGCGAAGCGGGCGCGGAAGTGGATCGCGTCGTTGTCCATCTTCAGGCCCGAGGTGGCGCCATAGCTGATGTTCAGGATGATCTCGCCCTTCTTGACGTATTCCATCGGAACCGTCGTGGCCGAGTCGACCCGCACCGCAAGATAAGGCGTGTAACCGCTGTCGGTGCACCACTCGTAAATGGCGCGCAGCAAATAGGGCTTGGTGGAAATCTCAGGCATGTGCAAATGGGTGTTGTTGGATCCGACAAGGCGCCTGGACGCGGCGCCGCTTCAGGCGCGGGACGCCGCAGGCGGCCATGCCGGCCTGGCTATTCGGCGTGCATACGCGGAACGCCAGTTTACTGCGATTCGCCAAAAGGCGGCGCAAACTGGCATGTCAGAGGTGCTGCGACAGCAAGGTATTGGCGTAGCGCCAATACCTTGCGGCGATAAGGTCTTTTGTTGCTGTGCCGATTAACGGCGCATCACCTTTTCCGACGGGGTCAGCGCTTCGATGTAGGCAGGGCGCGAGAAGATGCGCTCGGCGTACTTCATCAGCGGCGCCGCCGTCTTCGACAGTTCGATGCCGTAGTGGTCCAGGCGCCACAGCAGCGGTGCGATCGCCACGTCGAGCATCGAGAACTCGTCGCCCAGCATGTACTTGTTCTTCAGGAACAGCGGGGCCAGCGTGGTCAGGCGATCGCGGATTTCGGCGCGCGCCTTGTCGTGGGCCTTCTCGTTCGTCTTGTTGCGGTCGCTTTCCAGGACGTGCACGTGGACGAACAGTTCTTTTTCGAAGTTGAACAGCATCAGGCGGGCACGGGCGCGCATCAGCGGGTCGGCCGGCATCAGTTGCGGGTGCGGGAAGCGCTCGTCGATGTACTCGTTGATGATGTTCGATTCGTACAGGATCAGTTCGCGCTCGACCAGGATCGGCACCTGGCCATACGGGTTCATCGTCGAAATATCTTCCGGCTTGTTGAAGAGGTCGACGTCACGCACCTCGAAATCCATGCCCTTTTCGAACAGGACCAGGCGGCAGCGTTGGGAGAACGGGCACGTGGTGCCGGAGTAGAGAACCATCATGGTTTATAGTTCCTTAAGAAACAAAGGGGTGAAGCGCCGAGCGACTCACCCCGAAAAATGATTGCCCGTATTATAGCCAAGCGGGCAATGAAAACGAATTACTTCACATCTTTCCAGTACGACGCGTTCAAACGCCAGGCCAGGAAGGCGAAAATCGACAGGAAAATCAGGACGATAACACCGAGTTTCTTGCGGGTACCTTGCGCTGGCTCAGCCATCCAGCTCAGGTAGGCGACCAGGTCGGCGGTCGCGGTGTCGAACTCCTGGACGTTCATCGTGCCGGGCGTTACCTGCTCGAAACCGGCGAACTTGTGGATGGTCTTGCTGGCGTCGTGCGGATCCGGCGCGTCCACCATTTTCACCGTACGGATACCCTGCAACTGCCACATGGCATGCGGCATCGCCACGTTCGGCACCACCATGTTGTTCCAGCCGGTCGGGCGGGTGTCGTCCTTGTAGAAGGTGCGCAGGTAGGTGTACAGGTAGTCGGCGCCGGTGCCGGCCGGCGAGGATTTCGCACGGGCGATCACCGACAGATCCGGCGGCACCGCGCCGAACCAGGCTTTCGCATCGGCCGGACGCATCGCCGTCGTCATCATTTCACCCACTTTGTCGGCGGAGAACAACAGATTGTTCTTGATCTGGTCCTCCGACAGGCCCAGGTCGCGCAGGCGGTTGTAGCGCATCGCGTTGGCCGAGTGGCAGTTCAGGCAATAGTTGACGAACAGCTTGGCGCCGTTTTGCAGCGACGCCATGTCGTGGCGTTCCGGTGCGCGGTCGAGCGGGAAGCCGCCTTCGGCCGCGAATGCCAGACCCGGCACCAGCGCCAGGATCGCGATCAGTTTCTTCGTGAAGTTCATGGTTGTCCTTGGCTTGTCCGTTGATCAATGCGGATGGAAGGTCACGCGCTTGGGCACCGGCTTGAAGCGGCCGGCCGCGCTCCACCACGGCATCAGGAGGAAGAAGCTGAAGTACAACAGGGTGCACACCTGCGAGATGATGGTGTACGCCGGGGTCGGCAACTGGGTGCCGAGGTAGCCCAGGGCGATGAACGAGATGCCGAACACCGCATACACCCACTTGTGCCAGTCCGGACGGTAGCGGATCGACTTCACCGGCGAGTGGTCCAGCCACGGCAGGAAGGCGATGATCACCACCGACGAGCCGAACAGCACCACGCCCCAGAATTTCGCTTCCAGCACCTGCGGCAGCATGCCGATGATCAAGAGCAGGGCGATCACGGCGATCGCCACCTTGGCCTTGAACGACAGGCGCGACTTCATCCAGATGAACACGACATACAGGGCGATGGCCGCCATCAGCACATACATGAAGTCGGCGGTCGTCGCACGCAGCACCGAGTAGAACGGCGTGAAGTACCAGGTCGGCGCGATGTGCGGCGGGGTCTTCATCGAGTCGGCCGGGATGAAGTTGTTGTACTCGAGGAAGTAGCCGCCCATCTCAGGCGCGAAGAACACGACTGCCGAGAAAATCAGCAGGAATACCGAGACGCCGAAGAAATCCTTGGTCGTGTAGTAAGGGTGCGACGGGATCGCGTCCACCGGATGGCCGTCGGCGCCGATGGTGTCCTTGACTTCGATGCCGTCCGGGTTCGAGGAACCGACTTCGTGCAGCGCGATCAGGTGCGCCGCCACCAGGCCCAGCAGCACCAGCGGCAGGGCGATGACGTGGAAGGCGAAGAAGCGGTTCAGGGTCGCGTCCGACACCACGTAGTCGCCACGGATCCACAGCGACAGGTCGGGGCCGATGACGGGGATCGCGCCGAACAGATTGACGATCACCTGGGCGCCCCAGTACGACATTTGCCCCCAGGGCAGCAGGTAGCCGAAGAAGGCCTCTGCCATCAGGCACAGGAAGATCGCGAAGCCGAACAGCCAGATCAGCTCGCGCGGCTTGCGGTAGGAGCCGTAGAGCAGGCCGCGGGTCATGTGCAGGTAGACGATGATGAAGAAGGCCGAGGCGCCGGTCGAGTGCATGTAGCGCACCAGCCAGCCCCAGGGCACTTCGCGCATGATGTACTCGACCGAGCCGAAGGCGAGGTTCGCGTCCGGCTTGTAGTGCATCGTCAGGAAGATGCCGGTGACGATCTGCAGCACCAGCACCAGCATCGCCAGCGAGCCGAAGATGTACCAGACGTTGAAGTTCTTCGGGGCGTAGTAGCGGCCCCATTGGTCGTACCAGAGTTTCGACAGCGGGAAGCGGTCGTCGATCCAGGCCAGCGCGCGGTGGCCGGCCGGCGCGGTGGCCGGCAGCTTGGTTTCCTTGAATGGGCCGCCCATGTTATGCCTCCCCTTTTTCGTCTTTGCCGATCACGATCTTGTTGTCGGACAGGTACATGTACGGCGGAACGTCCATGTTGGTCGGGGCCGGCTTGTTCTGGAACACGCGGCCGGCCAGGTCGAACGTCGAACCATGGCAGGGGCAGAGGAAGCCGCCATGCCAGTTGTCGGGCAGGTTCGGCTGCGGACCTTCGGCGAAACGGGAAGAGGGCGAGCAGCCCAGGTGCGAGCAGATGCCCACGGTGACCAGCACTTCCTTGTGCTCGGGACGGGCGCGGTATTCGTTCTTCGCGTACTCCGGCATGTCGAGCTGGTAGACCTTGTCGGAGTTCGGGTCTGCAAGCAGCGGATCGTTCTTGGGAAGGCTGGCCATCATTTCCGGCGTGCGGCGCAGGATCCAGACCGGCTTGCCGCGCCATTCGACCACCTTCATTTCGCCCGGCTTGACGTCCGAGATGTCCACTTCGACCGGAGCGCCGGCCGCCTTGGCCCGCTCGGATGGCTGGAACGTGCTGACCAGGGCGCCTGCCGTGGCTACACCGACGACCCCGCCCGCCGCGCATGTAGCGACGAGCAAGCCGCGCCGGCCTGAATCGACCTGCTTTTCATTACTCATACCAACCCCACTCCGTGAAATTACGAAACTTTAGAATCAATAAAGAGCTTGCAGCAACACAAAATTATATGTGAATGGCAATCTTTATTGGAGAAAAAATATTACGTGCGCGGCAATAAGGGGACGGGCATCCCGTTGGCAAGCGATATGGCGGTGCGGATTAGCCATCCTGCATGAAGGCAGGCCATGCCACCGGGCGTGGAACCCGGGGTGTGCGGGCGGCATCCAAGGCCTTGCGGTATCATCGCTTTGGCTATTTCAACAAGAACCTTAATCAAAAACAGGGGAAACGCAATGGCGATGATGGAAGAGTTTAAAAAATTTGCGATGCGTGGCAACGTGATCGACCTGGCGGTCGGCGTGATCATCGGTGGCGCCTTTGGGCGCATCGTCGATTCGCTGGTCCAGGACGTCATCATGCCGCCCATCGGCCGCCTGTTCGGCGGCCTCGATTTCGCCAGCTACTATATTCCCCTGAATGGCCAGGCCTATGGGCTGGCGCTGGCGGAAGCGAAAAAAGCCGGCGCCGTGATCGCCTACGGTAACTTCATCACCATCCTGCTGAACTTCGTCATTCTGGCCTTCATCATCTTCCAGATGGTGCGCCTGATGAACCGCCTGCGCCAGCGCGTCATGCCCGAGGAAGCGGCCAAGGCGCCGGCCACGCCCGAAGACATCGTGCTGCTGCGTGAAATCCGCGATGCGCTGCGCGACCCTGCCCGCCCTGGACCAACCCAGTGAAAGATCTCCCCAACACAAGCCAGCCTGGCACGGCACGCCGGCTCTGGCTGCTGTTCGCCCAGGCGGTCACGATCGTGCTGGCGATCTATTTCGTCCTCACCGTGTTCCGTCCTGACTGGCTGGGACGTGCGCCGGTCCAGGTGCCGGTCGGCCCGAAGGCCAGCACGGTGCCGGTGCTGCAGGCGCCATCGGCGCCGGCCGCCGGCAGCTACCGCGAGGCGGCCGGGCGCGCCATGCCCGCAGTCGTCAACATCCTCACCAGCAAGGCGTCGCGCGAAGCGCATCCGATCCTGAAGGATCCCTTCTTCCGCCGCTTCTTCGGCGACCGCCTGCCGCCCCAGGAGCAGCTGGCCAGCCTCGGTTCGGGCGTGATCGTCAGCGCCGAGGGCTACATCATCACCAACAACCACGTGGTCGAAGGCGCCGATGCGATCGAGGTCGGCCTGGCCGACGGACGCAAGGCCACGGCAAAAGTCGTCGGCACCGACCCCGAGACCGACCTCGCCGTGATCCGCATCAAGGAGCGCAATTTGCCGGTGATGGTGCTGGGCCAGCCGGACGAAGCGCGCGTCGGCGACGTCGTGCTGGCGATCGGCAACCCCTTCGGTGTGGGCCAGACCGTCACCATGGGCATCATCTCGGCGGTGGGGCGCAACAACCTGCACATCAATCATTTCGAGAATTTCATCCAGACCGATGCCGCGATCAACTTCGGCAACTCGGGCGGCGCCCTGGTCGATACCCACGGCAACCTGCTGGGCATCAATTCGGCGATCTATTCGCAGACCGGCGGCTCGATCGGCATCGGCTTCGCCATCCCCGTTTCCACCGCGCGCACGGTGCTCGAATCGATCATCAAGAACGGCCAGGTGGTGCGCGGCTGGATCGGCATCGAGTCGCAGGACATCACGCCGGAACTGGCCGACAGCTTCGGCCTGGCGCGCAAGAGCGGCGCCATCATTGCCGGCGTGGTGCGCAACGGCCCGGCCGACCGTGCCGGCGTGCGCCCGGGCGACATCCTGCTCGCGGTCGAAGGCAAGCCGGTCGCCAGCACCGGCGACATGCTGAACCTGGTTGCCCAGCTCGAGCCGGGCGCCAAGGCGCGCCTGACGCTGATGCGCCAGAACCGCGAGTCGACGGTGGACGTCACGGTTGGCAAGCGCCCGCGCCAGAGCGAATAATTCATCACTTTTCCGGACTTTCCATGCACCTGCGTGACCTGACGCAATACCTGACCGAGCTCAAAGAAAACAACACCCGCCCCTGGTTCATCATGAACAAGCCGCGCTACGACATCCTGCGCGAGGAGTTCCACGCCGTGGTCAGCGAGCTGATCCGCGAACTGGCGAAATTCGACAAGCAGGTCGCCGCCTGCGACCCGAAGAAGGCGATGTTCCGCATCAACCGCGACATCCGTTTTTCGAACGACAAGACGCCCTATAAAACGCGCTTCTCCGCCGGCATCGCCCCGAACGACAAGCGCCGCCCGAGCGCCGGTGCCGGTCCGACCTACTATTTCCAGATCGAGGGCGACGGCACCCTGGGCTTCGGCGCCGGAGAATACCTGCCCCCGGCCCCGCGCCTGAAAGCGATTCGCGAGCACATCGTCAACGATGCGACAGGGTTCGCCAAAATATTAAAGAATAAACACCTGCGCGCGACCTACCGCAGCCTGCTGGAAGAAGATCGCTTGCAGCGGCCGCCGAAGGGGTTCGATGCGGACCACCCGCACATCGAGTACATCAAGCTGAAGAGCTTTTTTGCCTGGACCGAGGTGCCCCTGGCCCTGAACAAGCCGGAGCAGCTGGTGCCGCAACTGGCGCGCGGATTCGAGGATGCGTTCGCGCTCGTCACCTGGCTGCGCGGCGTGCCCTATACCAACGAAGAGTAGAAAGGAGGCGGCATGGCCTTGCAACACGCAGCATCGGGCGAACGGATCGCCTTGCAACGCGGCGAAGACGACATCGCCAATTTCACGTCGATCGCGCTGGCGAAGACCGACCACATGGAGCTGATCCGGCTGGTCGTCCCGAAAGACAAGCCGATGCCCGAGCACCGGGTCGAAGGGGAGATGACGCTGCTGTGCCTGGAAGGGGAGATTGCCTTCGACGCCCACGGCCGCACGATCGTCCTGCGTCCGAACGAGATGGTGTATCTCGCCGGCGGCGAGCCGCACGCGATCCGCGCCAACGTCGACGCGGTGGCCCTCATGACCATCCTGCTGGGCCCGGTGCGTACGGGCGGTCCGACCAAGGATCCGCGTGGGCAGGGCGGTTGAACCGATAACATGTAGCGAAGGGACGTAGGGTGGGCACGGAGTGCCCACGCGAAACGTCGAGCAGCGTGGACTCTGTCTTTGCCGCTATCCCAGGCACGTCGAAACGTGTCCAAATGATCCATTGGAAGCGCTCACTTCAGGCGCGCAATGCGGTGACAATGCAGCCAACACCGTTCACGCATTCGCGTGGGCACGGCGTGCCCACCCTACGGTCTGAGCTTACGCCAACTCGTTCCTCGGGTCGCGCGCCAGCAACTGCGCCACCATCTCTTTCGCGTCATAGCCATCGAACAGCACCGCCGCCACCGCATTGGTGATCGGCATGTCCACGCCCAGCCTGGCCGCCAGTTCGCGCACCGCCTTCGAGCACGGCACGCCTTCGGCCACGTGGCCGAGTTCGGCGACGATGGTGTCGAGCGGCTTGCCTTCGGCCAGCGCCAGGCCGACGCGGCGGTTGCGCGAGAGGTCGCCGGTGCAGGTCAGGATCAAGTCTCCCATGCCGGTCAGGCCCATGAAGGTGGCCGGCTGTGCGCCCAGCGCCTCGCCCAGGCGGGTGATCTCGGCCAGGCCGCGCGTGATGAGCGCCGCGCGCGCGTTCAGGCCCAAGCCGAGGCCGTCGGCGGCGCCGGTCGCGATCGCCAGCACGTTCTTCACCGCGCCGCCCACTTCCACGCCGATCAGGTCGTCGCAGGCGTAGACGCGCAGGTTGCCGCCGTGGACGGCGCCGACGACACGGTCGCGCAGCTCGCCCGAGGTCGAGGCCACGGTCAGGGCGCAGGGCAGGCCGCGCGCCACTTCCTGGGCGAACGAAGGGCCGGACAGGGCCGCGCCCGGCACGGCGTCGCCCAGCACCTCGCGCACCACCTGGTGCGGCAGCAGGCCGGTGCCGTATTCGAACCCCTTGCACAGCCAGACCACGTTCGGGATCTTGCGGCCCTTCAGGCTTTCGAGGAGCGGCCGCAGGCCGGCCACCGGGCAGGCCGCGATCAGGAGCGGCGCCTCGTCGTCGCCGGCGTCGGTCACGTGCGCCAGCGCGGCGTCGAAGTCGGCGGTCACGCGCAGCGATTCAGGCAGCGGCTGACCCGGCAGGTAGGCGGTGTTTTCGCGTGCCGCCGCGGTGGCGGCCATCTGTTCGGGGTTGCGGCCCCACAGCAGCACATCGTGGCGCGCGGCCACGGCAATGGCGACCGCGGTGCCCCAGGCACCGGCGCCGAGGACGGTAATCTTGTTCATGTTCTTTAATTCTTGCATGGTGTCTTAGAAGCCCCAGATGTCGGTGGCGCGCACGTAGCCGGCGATGCCGTCGCGGTGGCGCACCTGGGCCCAGCCGCCGGAAGCGGGCGCGAGCAGTTCCAGCAGCACGCCCTTGTCGGCGGTCATTACGAGCGCCGCGTTGTCGTCGGGCGCGGCGCGCACGCGGGCCAGGGCGGCCTTCACGACCACATTGCGGCTGGCCGCCAGGCCCTTGGCTTCGGTCCAGGCCAGCGCGCCGTCGGCGTCGCGCACCCTGACCCAGTCGCCGTAGCGGGCCACGACTTCGACCGGCATGCCGCGCGGCGCGATGAACAGCTTGGCGCCGCGCGCGGAAGGCGCGTCGTACAGCACCACGGCGGGCGCACCGACGGAACGGAAATCGAAGGCGGAGACACTGCTGCACGTCAGTGCCAGCAGCACGCTTGCGGTCAGTCGGGAACAGGTCATCGCGGGCCCCGGGTTGGCAAACCAGACGCCAAATTGGCAGGAAGGGCAGGCGCCGCGTACGCCGCGCCTGCCCGTCGAGGATATTGAAAGACAGGCGCCCGCATGGGTGCCCGCCTTTGCAGCCCCCGCTACGGGTGTGTGAAAAATCCACCAGGGCGGCGTTGCATCGTCTCGGCGTACGTCAGTACTGTCTTCGACGATGCGCCTTGCCCTGGCGTTTTTTTCGCAAACGCTAGGGGCGGCTGGGTACGGCGATTAGTTGGCCGGTGCGGCGGCGGCTTCGGCCATCGCCTGGCGGCGCTGCTGGTAGAACACCTCGAAGTTGATCTCGGCCAGGTGCACAGGCGGGAAGCCGGCACGGGTGATCACGTCGGCGATGTTGCTGCGCAGGTAAGGGTAAACGATGTTCGGGCAGCCGATGCCCAGCAGCGGGTCCATCTGCTCGGCCGGGATGTTGCGTGCCTCGAAGATGCCGGCCTGCTTGCCTTCGACCAGGAAGGCAACCTTGTCCTTGACCTTGGCGGTCACGGTGATGGTCACGGTCGACTCGTAGATGCCATCGGCGATCGCTTCGGCGCCGACGTCCAGCGAGACCTCGATGGTCGGAGCTTCCTGCTCGAGGAAGATCGCCGGGGAGTTCGGTTGTTCCAGCGACATGTCTTTCAGGTAGACGCGTTGGATTTGGAATACTGGTTGCAGGTTTTCGTCAGACATGGAACGCTTTCGTTATGAAGTAAAAGGGACGGCAAGCGCCGCCCCCGATGGGCTTGGAGTCAAACGCACCGGCAATTGTATCAAAATCAATTTGGAAGCAATAGCTCCGGCGGGAGGCGTTGATCAAGCCCGGAGAGATGCGGTTTTGCGGAACCAAACGAGACAGGGCGGGCTCGTCATTGTGGCCAGCGGACATCATGCCCTGCTGCGGGGCGTAGGGTGGGCTCTTGAGCCCACGAGGTAGAGCGTTCGCACTACCGCACCGCCAGCAAGGCCGTGCGGCAGGCACACTACCTTATTCGCCCTTGAGCAGCGGATCCAGGCGCCCGGCCTGGTCCAGCGCGTACAGGTCGTCGAAGCCGCCGACGTGGGTTTCGCCCACGTAGATCTGCGGCACGGTGCGGCGGCCCGTCTTCTGCATCATGATCTGGCGCTGTTCCGGGTCGAGGTCGACGCGGATGCGTTCGATGTCGGTCACGCCCTTGGCTTCGAGCAGGCGCTCGGCGCGTACGCAGTAGGGGCAGCTGGCAGTGTGGTACAGGACAACGTGTGCAGTCATCATTCTTCCTTCCGATTCTGGGTTACTTGGTTACCGGCAAGCCGGCCGCGGTCCAGGCGTTGATGCCGCCGTCCAGGCTGAGCACGTCCTCGAAGCCGGCCGCCTTCAGTTGGCGCACGGCCTTGTCCGAACGGACGCCGCTCTGGCAGACGACGACGACGGTGCGGGTTTTCGATTTTTCCAGCTCGCCGATGCGATTGCTCAAGTCTGCCAGCGGAATGTTTTTTGCGTCGCGCAGATGACTGGCCGCAAACTCGTCGGCGCTGCGCACGTCGAGCACCAGGGTCTTGCCGCGATTGATGAGCTGGGTCACCTGCAGCGCGGTGGCGCGGCGGCCCTTCGGCGCCAGGGCTGGCCACAGCAGCGCACCACCGGAAATGGCAGCAATTGCAACAATGAAGATATTATCGAGGATGAATTTCACAAGGCTTCCATTGGTTGAAGTCAATCCGAGCATTATAAAATAGAAGCTGGACCGGATCCTCCGAGGCTTCAAGTCACCCTTTCGCAGACTTTTAAAGAGTAAAGAAGAGCTTATGTACAAAATCGTATTCATGCGCCACGGCGAATCCACCTGGAACCTCGAGAACCGCTTCACGGGCTGGACCGATGTCGACCTGACCGAGAAGGGCGTCAACGAGGCGCGCACCGCCGGCCGCGTGCTGCGCGAAGCCGGTTTCAGGTTCGACGTCGCCTACACCTCGGTGCTGAAACGCGCGATCCGCACGCTGTGGCTGGCGCTGGACGAAATGGACCAGATGTACCTGCCGATCAAGAACGACTGGCGCCTGAACGAGCGCCACTACGGCGCCCTGCAGGGTCTCGATAAAGCCGAGACCGCCGCCAAGTTCGGCGACGAGCAGGTCCTGGTCTGGCGCCGCAGCTACGACACGCCGCCCCCAAGCCTGGAAGAGTCGGATGACCGCGTTTCCTTCAACGATCCGCGCTACGCCGGCCTGGACAAGTCGCAGATTCCGCTGACCGAGTGCCTGAAGGACACCGTGGCGCGCGTGATGCCGGCCTGGAACGACGAGATCGCCCCGGCCATCCGCGCCGGCAAGAACATCCTGATCTCGGCCCACGGCAACAGCCTGCGCGCCATCATCAAGATGCTCGACAACATCAGCGACACCGACATCGTCGGCCTGAACATCCCGAACGGCCAGCCGCTGGTCTACGAACTGGATGCCGACCTGAAGCCGATCCGCCACTACTACCTGGGCGACCAGGAAGCGATCAATGCCGCCATGGCGGCGGTCGCCAACCAAGGGAAGGCGAAGTAAGTCTTGCGTTTTCCAGTCAAGAAGTCGGCCGGCAGCGCCTTGCTGTGCGGCCTGCTGGCCTGCGTGCTGGCAAGCACGGCCCTGGCCGCCAAGCCCACCGAGCGCAGCCGCCAGAAAGCGGCTGCCGAGGCCAAGCGCGCCCGCCTCCCCCAAAAACTGTCGGGGGGGGAGAAAAAAAAAAACACCACCCCGGAGCAGAAAAAAGAAGAGAGCGAC
>DNCF01000443.1:0-257 GCA_003484545.1 Massilia sp.
CCGCGTGGACACGGGTGCCTTTCGTGGCGCGGTCCACCCTACGAGAATCCTACGCCAGGCGGCCAGCCGCGATCGTCAGCGTTCGCCCGCAGCGCGCCGCCATCGCCGGGTCGTGGGTCACCAGCACGAGCGTCGAGCCGCGTTCGCGATTCAGTTCGAACATCAGCTGGATGACGGCCTCGCCGGTCGCGGCATCCAGGCTGCCGGTCGGCTCGTCGGCGAACAGCAGCGGCGGCTCGGTCACGAAAGCGCGCGCC
>DNCF01000443.1:535-12703 GCA_003484545.1 Massilia sp.
CGCCAGGGCCACGCGCTGCTGTTCGCCGCCCGACAGGTACTTCGGATAGTGCTTGAGCCGGCTCGACAGGCCGACGCGCCCGAGCATGGCCTCGGCCTTGGCGCGCGCATCGGCATCGCCGCGCAGCTCGAGCGGCAGCATCACGTTTTCGAGGGCATTCAGGTGGGCCAGCAGCTGGAAGGACTGGAACACGAAGCCGAGCTTGGCCTTGCGGAAGGCGGCGCGGCCATCCTCGTCGAGCGCGAAGATGTCGGTGCCGTCGAGCAGGACCTTGCCGCTGCTCGGGGTGTCGAGGCCGGCCAGCAGGCCGAGCAGCGTGGACTTACCGGAGCCGGAGGCGCCGACGAGCGCGAGCGTCTCGGCCGGTTGCACGGTAAAATCGATGCTGTGCAGGATGGTGAGTTCGCCGCTGGCGTCCGCCACCCGCTTCGACAGGCCGCTGACTTCGATCGCGGCCGGCCGTCCCTTTGCAGTGGCAGGGTCATTTTTGAAAGCCTCGGGATTATCACGCATGCTTGCTATTCTCAAGAAATTGTCTGTCGGTGCGCTCATGCTGGCCGCGTCGGCGAGCGCCTATTCTGCACCAAAAACCGTCCTCGTGCTGGGTGACAGCCTGTCCGCCGAGTATGGCCTGGCGCGCGGCGCCGGCTGGGTCGCACTGCTCGAACAGAAGCTGAAAGCCGAGAAGATCGACGCCCGCATCGTCAACGCCAGCATCAGCGGCGAGACCACCAGCGGCGGACGCGCGCGCCTGCCGGCCCTCTTGAACCAGCACAAGCCGCAGATCGTCGTCATCGAACTGGGCGCCAACGACGGCCTGCGCGGCCTACCGGTGCCCGCCGCCGAGGCCAACCTGCGCGAGATGGCGTCCATGTCGCAGAAGCAGAATGCGAAGGTCATGCTGATCGGCATGCGCATGCCGCCGAACTATGGCCGTGCGTACACGGAACGCTTCTTCAACATGTACGAAAACCTGGCGAAGGAAGTGAAGGCGCCGCTGGTGCCCTTCATGCTGGAAGGCGTGGCCGACAAGCCCGCGCTGTTCCAGGCCGACCGCTTGCATCCGAACGCCGACGCGCATCCGATCATCCTCAATAACATTTGGCCCACCTTCAAGGCCCTGATCCAATCACGATGAAATACCCCGCCGTACTGAGCTTCGCCGACATCTTCCCCGAGCTGGACAGCTTCGACACCATCATCGACGCGCGCAGCGAGGGCGAGTTCGCGCTCGACCACATTCCCGGAGCGATCAACTGCCCGGTGCTGAACGACGAGGAGCGCATCCGCGTCGGCACCCTGTACAAGCAGGTCGGCGCTTTCGAGGCCAAGAAGCTCGGCGCGCCGCTGGTCGCGGCCAACATCGCGCGCCACATCGATACGCTTTTCGCCGACAAGCCGCGCGACTGGAAGCCCCTGGTCTATTGCTGGCGCGGCGGCAACCGCAGCGGCTCGATGGCCCACATCCTGGCCAAGATCGGCTGGCCCGTGGTGCAGCTCGACGGCGGCTACAAGGCCTACCGCGCCTACGTCAGCGCGGCGCTGGAGAACCCGCCGGCGGTCGACTTCCGCGTGATCTGCGGCACCACCGGCAGCGGCAAGAGCCGCCTGCTCGAGACCCTGGACGCGGCCGGCGCCCAGGTGCTCGACCTGGAGCGCCTGGCGGCCCACCGCGGCTCGGTGCTCGGCCACCTGCCCGACGAGCCGCAACCGTCGCAGAAGATGTTCGAGAGCCGCATCTGGGACAAGCTGCGCCACTTCGATCCGGCCAAGCCGGTGTTCGTCGAATCCGAGAGCAAGAAGGTCGGCAACCTGCGCGTGCCCGACGCCGTGATGGAACGCATGCGCGCCTCGCCCTGCATCGCCCTCACCCTGTCGCGCCCGAACCGGGTACGCCTGCTGATGGAGGATTACCAGCACTTCGCGCGCAACGCCGACGCCCTGAACGGCCAACTGGAGCACCTGGTCCAGCTGCACGGCCGCGCCAGGATCGACGCTTGGCACGCGATGGCCAAGGCCGGCGACATGCCGGCGCTGGTCGACCAGCTGCTGGTCGAGCACTACGACCCGGCCTACCTGCGCTCGATCGACCGCAATTTCGTGCAGTACGGCCAGGCACGGGTGTTGGAGCTGGCCGACATCGGACCGCAGGATTTCGCGCAGGCGGCGCAGGCGCTGATGGCGGCGTAATACCCGGCACGCGGCTTCGACGTAGGGTGGGCACGCCGTGCCCACGCGTTACGTGTTCGGTCGCAGTCCGTATCGGAAACGATTCGCTCCGCGCCGCTCGTCATGGAAGCGGCGCTAACGGAACGCCTTTGGAACCGCCGACAATGTTCGGCCGAAGCGTCAAATTCGAACGTCAACGTCGATCATGCCTTCGCGTGGGCACGTCATTGATGCCCCCGGCATCAATGACCCCACCCTACGTCGCCGCGGCTGGCTCCTGAACAAACCACTGCAACGCCAGACGTAAAAAAACCCGGCTGCTCGCGCACCCGGGTTTTTCTTCGGTCCGAGAACAGGTTACTCGGCCTGATCCGCCGGCTTGCCGGCCGACGCGTGGATCTTCGCCTTGGCCTTGGCCTTGACAGCCTCGACGAAGTTATACAGCTCGGCCTGCCCCACCAGGCCGTTGATCTGCTGCGCTTCCTGTGCGCGGCGCGCCTGGTCGACCTGCGCCGGCTGCGACACCTTGCCGATGCGGTAGACGCCATAGCCCACGTTCGGCACTTCCACGCCGACATAGGCCGGCAGCTTGGTCACGTCGGCCTTGAACACGGCCAGCGCGGCGGCGGTGTTGATCACCGGCTCCTTGGTGCGCGACAGGACCTTCACCTCGCCGAAGCCGGCGGCGTCGCCCGATGCCTTGGCCGCCTTCAGCTTGGCTTCGCCGGCTTCGCGCGCCAGGCGCAGCGCTTCTTCCTGGGTCACGCGCTGGCGGATCGCCGCTTCGACTTCGGCCAGCGGACGCTTGGTGGCCGGCTTGAATTCGACGACGCGGCCGGCGATCAGGACGGCCGGCGCGACTTCGACGGCTTCGGTGTTGCGCTTGTTCTTGAGCGAGTCGGCCGAGTACAGCGCGGTCAGGAACTTCTCGTTGTTGTACGGCTCGGCGCCCAGGGCCGGGTTCGGCTTGCGGCCCAGGCCGTCGACGGTGCGGATCTGCAGGCCCAGCTTGTCGGCGGCCGGCTTCAGGCTGTCCGACTGCTCGTAGACGATGTCGTTGAAGCTCTCGGCCAGTTCCGAGTATTTCTTCGACAGCTTGGATTTCTTCAGCTCGTCGGCGATCTCGGCCTTGGCTGCTTCCAGCGGCTTCTGCTGCGACGGCGTGATGGCGGTGACCTTGATGATGTGGTAGCCGAATTCCGAGGCGACGATGCCGCTGACTTCGCCTTCCTTGAGCGAATAGATGGCGTCTTCGACCGGCTTGGCGAACAGGCCCTTCTCGACCACGCCCAGGTCGCCGCCCTGGCCCGCCGAGCCCGGATCCTGCGACTGCGCCTTGGCGATCGTCGCGAAGTCGGCCGGATTCTTGCGCACCTCGGCCAGCACCGCTTCGGCCTTGGCCTTGGCGGCGGCTTCCTCGGCCGGCTTGGCGCCCTGCGCCTTGGTGATCAGGATGTGGCTGGCGGTGCGCTGCTCGGGCGTGACGAAGCGCTTCTCGTTGGCCTTGTAGAACTGCTCCACCTCGGCGTCGCTGACCGACACCTGGCTCTCGACCGCGGCCTGGTCCAGCACGACGTACTCGGCCTTCACCTGTTCCGGGATCTGGAACAGCTGGCCGTTCTTGTCGTAATAGGCTTTCACCATCTCGTCGGTGACCTTCACCTGCGGCAGGTAGTTCGCGATCGGGAACAGCAGTTCCTGGACTTCGCGCTCCTGGTCGTTGATGTCCGAAATGCGGCCGGCAACCGAGCGCGGCGCAAAGGCGGTCGCCTGGATCGAACCGGCCAGCTGCTGGATCGCCATGTCGCGGCGCATGCGCGCGTCGAACATTTCCGGGGTCATGCCCTGGGCGGCCAGCGCGGCCTTGTACTGGTCCATGTCGAAGCTGCCGTCGGGCTTGCGGAAGCCCTGGATCTCGTTGATGGCCTTGAAGATGGCCTGGTCGCTCACGGTCAGGTGATTGCGGGCGATGGCGGCATTCACGGCGCGTTCGGCGACCAGGTTTTCCAGCACTTCACGCTTGGCTTCCGGGGTGTCGAACATCTTCTGGTCGAACTGCGGGCCGAGCTGCTGGCGGGCCTGGTCGATCTGGCGGCGCTGGGCATCGTCCCATTCCTGCTGGGTGATGCTGCGACCATCGACTTCGGCCACGCCGGCGGCGCTGTCGCCACGGTTCTGGTAGCTGTCGACACCGACGAAAATGAACGACGGCACGATCAGCAGTGCCAACACACCGTACATCACGCGCTTGTTGTTACGTACAAAATCAAACATGGTCACCAATCACTTTGGAAATGGCTTCAAAGCACAAGTTAAAAAAAAAGGCGAACTCGCGTTCGCCTCTTCTCTGTCGAAACGCCCTCGTGGCGCTCCGGTAATGCTGAATCTGGCGGAGCGGACGGGGCTCGAACCCGCGACCCCCGGCGTGACAGGCCGGTATTCTAACCAACTGAACTACCGCTCCAAATTCGGAGTATTTTGAGTGGCGGAGCGGACGGGGCTCGAACCCGCGACCCCCGGCGTGACAGGCCGGTATTCTAACCAACTGAACTACCGCTCCACATCAAATACAAGGTACTGCTTGCCTGGCTGGTGAAAGCTGAGAGGCGCAAGCTCCTCACCTCACGAGATCATCGATCTCGAACGTACCGCCAGGCAGTCCTCTCTGCATGTCACTGCAGAGAAGGCATTAGTTTACAGCATCTTTTAAAGCTTTACCAGCCTTAAATTTCGGGACCTTGGCGGCCTTGATCTTGATTGGCTCCTTGGTGCGCGGGTCGCGGCCGGTGCGCGCAGCGCGCTCGCCGACGGTGAAGGTGCCGAAGCCGACCAGGGTGACGCTGTCGTTCTTCTTCAGCGTCGCGGTCACGGCTTCGATCATGGCGTCGAGCGCACGCGTAGCCGAAGCCTTGGTAATGTCCGCGGATTTCGCGATTTCTTCGATCAGTTCAGTCTTGTTCACTCTATTCCTCTTGTACGTTCTGACGCGGCGGCGCTGCGCCTTCCTGCAAAAAACTGCAAGCGCGTATTAAACAAGGGGGATTTGCTTCTGTCAAGCAACATTGACCGAGGACGGCTTCAGTGCGCGGAATATTGCCGAATAAGGAGTTGTAGGGTGGGCGCGGCCGGCGTAGGCACCTGTGTCCACGCGGTATGGCACCGCGGCGGATCGAGAATGGGAAAGACCCGGCTCGCTGGCGTCGCGTTGTTCTGATCGTCGCATGACCACGCATGGGCCCGATACCGCGTGGGCACGCGTGCCCTCCCTACGAAACCCAAAAAAAGAGGCGCCCGCAGGCGCCTCCTCATACCACGATCACGTCGGCGGTCAGTGCTTGACCACGTCGCCCTGCCCTTCGGCCGAGCTCGACGGCGTCACGGACACGGCCGGGACCTCGACCAGCGCTTCCGGCTGGCGCTCCAGCGCAACTTCCAGCACCTTCTCGATCCAGCGCACCGGCACGATCTCGAGCTTGTTCTTGACGTTGTCCGGGATCTCGGCCAGGTCCTTCACGTTCTGCTCGGGGATCAGCACCGTCTTGATGCCGCCGCGATGCGCCGCCAGCAGCTTTTCCTTCAGGCCGCCGATCGGCAGGACTTCGCCGCGCAGCGTGATCTCGCCCGTCATCGCCACGTCGGCGCGGACCGGGATGCCGGTGAAGATCGACACCAGCGCGGTGGTCATCGCGATACCGGCGGACGGACCGTCCTTCGGGGTCGCGCCTTCCGGCACGTGGATGTGGATGTCGCTCTTCTCGAACACCTCGTTCTTGATGCCCAGGCGCTGGGCGCGCGAACGCACCACGGTGCGGGCCGCCTCGATCGATTCCTTCATCACGTCGCCCAGGGTACCGGTGCGGATGATGGCGCCCTTGCCCGGCACGTTGACGGCTTCGATGGTCAGCAGGTCGCCGCCGACCTCGGTCCAGGCCAGACCGACCACCTGGCCGACCTGGTTTTCCTTCTCGGCCACGCCGAAGTCGTAGCGACGCACACCCAGGAACTTGTCCAGGTTCTTGCTGCCGACGACAACCTTCTTGTCGCTCTTCTTCAGCAGCAGCATCTTGACGACCTTGCGGCAGATCTTCGAGATTTCACGCTCGAGCGAACGCACGCCGGCTTCGCGGGTGTAGTAGCGGATGATGTCGCGAATCGCCGCTTCTTCCACCTTGATCTCGTCTTCCTTCAGGCCGTTCGCCTTGACCTGCTTCGGCAGCAGATAGCGCTGGGCGATGTTGGTCTTCTCGTCCTCGGTGTAACCCGACAGGCGGATCACTTCCATCCGGTCCAGCAGGGCCGGCGGGATGTTGAACGAGTTCGAGGTCGCCACGAACATCACGTCCGACAGGTCGAAGTCGACTTCCAGGTAGTGGTCCGAGAAGGTGTGGTTCTGTTCCGGATCCAGCACCTCGAGCAGGGCCGACGACGGGTCGCCGCGGAAGTCCGCACCCATCTTGTCGATCTCGTCCAGCAGGAACAGCGGGTTGCGCACACCGACCTTCGCCAGCGATTGCAGCACCTTGCCCGGCATCGAGCCGATGTAGGTACGGCGGTGGCCGCGGATCTCGGCCTCGTCGCGCACGCCGCCCAGGGCCATGCGCACGAACTTGCGGTTCGTGGCGCGGGCGATGGACTGGCCCAGCGAGGTTTTACCGACGCCCGGCGGACCGACGAAGCACAGGATCGGGGCCTTGAGCTTGTCGACGCGCTGTTGCACCGCGAGGTATTCCAGGATGCGTTCCTTGATCTTCTCGAGACCGTAGTGCTCGGCTTCCAGCACCTTCTCGGCGTTCGACAGGTCGTTCGCGACCTTCGACTTCTTCTTCCACGGCAGCGACACCAAGGTGTCGATGTAGTTGCGCACGACGGTGGCTTCGGCCGACATCGGCGACATCAGCTTCAGTTTCTTGATCTCGGCGGTGGCCTTGTCCAGGGCTTCCTTCGGCATCTTGGCGGCGATCACCTTCTTCTCGAGCTCGTCGATGTCGGCGCCGTCTTCGCCCTCGCCCAGTTCCTTCTGGATGGCCTTGACCTGTTCGTTCAGGTAGTACTCGCGCTGCGACTTCTCCATCTGGCGCTTGACGCGGCCGCGGATGCGCTTCTCGACCTGCAGGATGTCGAGCTCGCCTTCAAGCTGGCCGAGCAGGTGCTCGAGGCGCTTGGCGACGTTGAAGATCTCGAGGATCACCTGCTTCTGCTCGAGTTTCAGCGGCAGGTGGGCGGCGACGGTGTCGGCCAGGCGGCCGGCGTCGTCGATGCCGGCCAGCGAGGCCAGGATCTCGGGCGGAATCTTCTTGTTCAGTTTCACATACTGGTCGAACTGCTGGACGATCGCGCGGCGCATCGCTTCGACTTCGGAGTCGTCGCCGATTTCCGAGCGCAGCGGGGTCAGGTCGGCCACGAAATGGGTCGGCGCGTCCGTGATGTGATCGATACGCGCGCGCTGGGCGCCTTCCACCAGCACCTTCACGGTGCCGTCGGGCAGCTTCAGCATTTGCAGGATGTTCGCAACGCAGCCGATCTCATAAATGTCGGATGCGGAAGGTTCGTCTTTGGCGGCAGCCTTCTGGGCGGCGAGCATGATGCTCTTGCCCTGCTCCATCGCAGCCTCGAGGGCCTTGATCGATTTCGGGCGACCAACGAACAGGGGTATCACCATATGGGGAAACACGACCACGTCGCGCAACGGCAGGAGGGGCAGCGTCGTTTGCTCGGTTAATTTGGAAGTTGTCATGGCATACCTTATAAAAAGCGTGTAGACGATGTTGGGCGCACACGGTGAAAACTCAAGACCGGTCAACGCATATTTCTTCGAATTAAAAAGACTTTCGCGAAATGCAATCTGGCCGTTCCAATAAAATCCCCGTCTGAAATAAAAAAGCCACCACGCGACCGCGGTCGCGAGTGGCTTTTCGATTGAAGCCGGATGCTTTTATTGAGATAAATTGTACCGCCAAGCACCGGGCGCACAAGCGCTTTTGTGGTTTCCGCGCGGAATTTTTTAGTTTTCGCCCGAAGCCTTTGCGCTTTCGCTGTAGATCAGCAAGGGTTTCGCACCGTTCGTGATCGTATTTTCATCGATCACGACCTTCACGACGTTCTGCTGGCTTGGCAGTTCGTACATGACGTCGAGCAGTGCGTGCTCCAGGATCGAACGCAGGCCGCGTGCGCCGGTCTTGCGCGCCAGCGCCTTCTTGGCGATCGCGTGCAGGGCCGCCGGGCGGATCTCCAGTTCGGCGCCTTCCATTTCCAGCAGTTTCGAGTACTGCTTGATGAGCGCGTTCTTCGGCTCGATCAGGATCTGGATCAGCGCTTCTTCGGTCAGTTCGCTCAAGGTAGCTACGACAGGCAGACGGCCAACAAGTTCCGGAATCAGGCCGAACTTGATCAGGTCTTCCGGCTCGGCTTCCATCAGGATCTCGCTGTTCGAGCGCTGGGTCTGGCTCTTGACGCTGGCCGCGAAACCGATGCCCGATTTCTCGGAGCGGTTCTGGATGATCTTGGCCAGGCCGTCGAAAGCGCCGCCGCAGATGAACATGATGTTGGTCGTGTCGATCTGGACGAAGTCCTGGTTCGGATGCTTGCGCCCGCCCTGCGGCGGCACCGAGGCCATGGTGCCCTCGATCAGCTTCAGCAGGGCCTGCTGCACGCCTTCGCCCGAGACGTCGCGCGTGATCGACGGATTGTCGGACTTGCGCGAGATCTTGTCGATTTCGTCGATGTAGACGATGCCGCGCTGGGCCTTCTCGACTTCGTAGTTACAGCTTTGCAGCAGCTTCTGGATGATGTTCTCGACGTCTTCGCCCACGTAGCCGGCTTCGGTCAGCGTGGTGGCGTCGGCGATCACGAACGGCACGTTCAGCATGCGCGCCAGCGTCTGCGCCAGCAGGGTCTTGCCGGAACCGGTCGGGCCGACGAGCAGGATGTTGCTCTTGGCCAGTTCGACGTCGTCCTTCTTGCCCAGGTGCTTCAGACGCTTATAGTGATTGTAAACAGCAACAGACAGGATGCGCTTTGCTGTTTGCTGGCCGATCACGTACTGATCGAGCAGTTCGGCGATCTCGTGCGGTGTCGGCAGGTCGGACTTGGCGCCCGCCACCGATTCGACGTTCGAGGTCTCGTCGCGGATGATGTCGTTGCACAGGTCGATGCACTCGTCGCAGATGAAGACCGAAGGTCCTGCGATGAGTTTCTTCACCTCGTGCTGACTCTTGCCGCAAAACGAGCAGTACAGAAGCTTTTCGCCGCTGGAGGATTTTTTGTCAGACATGGGGGCAGGTATTTAGTAATTTGCTATGAATATAACGATTACGGGGCACGCAACACGACCGCGTACACCGCCATGCTACCCGAAATAAAAAACAAACGCCCGAACGTGTTCGCGCCCGGGCGTTTTTCAGCAACACCTTGTGGGATGCCTCAAGCGCGGTTGGTCAAGACCTTGTCGATCATGCCGTATTCCAGCGCCTCCTCGGCCGACATGAAGCGGTCGCGGTCGGTGTCCTTGTGGATCTGCTCGATGCTCTGGCCGGTGTTCTCGGCCATGATGCGCGCCAGGCGCTCCCGCAGGTACAGGATTTCCTTGGCCTGGATCTCGATGTCCGACGCCATGCCCTGCGAACCGCCGGACGGCTGGTGGATCATCACGCGCGAGTTCGGCAGCGAGAAACGCTTGCCCTTGGCGCCCGCGGCCAGCAGGAAGGCGCCCATCGACGCCGCCAGGCCGGTGCACAGGGTGGAGACGTCCGGCTTGATGAAGTTCATCGTGTCGAAGATCGCCAGGCCTGCCGAGACCGATCCGCCCGGCGAGTTGATGTAGAGCGAGATGTCCTTGTCCGGATTCTCGCTCTCCAGGAACAGCAGCTGGGCAACGATCAGGTTGGCCATCTGGTCGTTGACAGGACCGACGAGGAAAATCACGCGTTCCTTCAGCAGGCGCGAGTAGATGTCATACGCGCGCTCGCCGCGGCCGCTTTGCTCAACTACCATCGGCACGAGGCCGAGTGCTTGGGTGTCCAATGCCGGATTACGGTTCATACCTGTCTCGTTTCCTTGTAAAAAAGGCTTGAAAGTAGGCCCGAAAAACAGAGCCTACGCCTGTGCTCAAGCCTGTGGGTTGCTACCCATCAATTCATCGAAAGCGATGGCCTTGGTGCTGACCTTCGCCTTGCCAAGCACATAGTTAACGACGTTTTCTTCCAATACAAGGGCTTCCACTTCGCCCAGGCGGCGGCGGTCGCTGTAGTAGTACTTCAGCACTTCCTTCGGATCTTCGTAGCTCTGCGCGAAGTCTTCGATCTGGGCTTTCACCTGCTCCTGGGTGGCTTCCAGCTTGTTGTCGGCAACCAGTTTCGACAGGATCAGGCCCAGGCGCACGCGGCGCTCGGCCTTTTCGGCGAACAGTTCCGGCGGGAACGGCAGGCTCTTCACGTCCATGCCGCGCTGGGCCATGTCCTGGCGGGTCTGCTCGGCCAGGCGCTCGGAGTCCTGCTCGATCATGACCTTCGGCACGTCCATCTCGGTGACTTTCACCAGGGCGTCCATCACGGCTTCCTTGTTGCGGGCCTTGATGCGGGCGTTGACTTCACGCTCCAGGTTGGTCTTGATGTCGGCGCGCATCTTCTCGATCGAACCGTCTTCGATGCCCAGCGACTTGGCGAACTCGGCGTCGACTTCCGGCAGGTGCGCCCACTCCAGGTTCTTCAGGGTGATGGTGAACTCGGCGGTCTTGCCGGCGACGTCCTTGCCGTGGTAGTCCTCAGGGAAGGCCAGCGGGAAGGTCTTGCTTTCGCCGACTTTCAGGCCGACGGTCGCGGCTTCGAATTCCGGCAGCATGCGGCCTTCGCCCAGCACGAACGCGTAGTTCTCGGCCTTGCCGCCGGCGAACTCGACGTCGTCGATCTTGCCGACGAAGTCCACGGTCACGCGGTCGCCGTTGGCGGCAACGGCTTCGCCGCCGTCGCCGTGCTCGCCGGCTTCGCCCTTGGTGTGGTAATGCACGCGCTGCTTGCGCAGGATGTCGATGGTCTTGTCGATCTCGGCGTCGGTGACGTCGGTCGAGACGGTTTCGATGTCAACGCCGGCCAGGTCGCCGATCACGACTTCCGGGAACACTTCGAAGGTGGCGTCGAAGGCCAGCATGCCTTCCGGTGCGTCCTGCTTCGGCTCGATTTTCGGGAAACCGGCAACGCGCAGCTGGTTTTCGTTGGCGGCGTCGTTGAAGGCGCGGCCGACGCGGTCGTTCAGGACGTCGGTCTCGATCTGGTAGCCGTACTGGGCTGCGACCATTTTCAGCGGCACTTTGCCCGGACGGAAGCCAGGGGCCTTGGCGGTCTTGGCCTGCTTTTTCAGGCGTTTTTCAACTTCCGTACGGACGTCGCTCAGCGGAAAAGTGATCGTCAAGCGACGCTCGAGTTTACCCAGGGTTTCGACTGCAGTTGCCATCGTAAAAATCGTCCAAAAAAATAATTATTCGTGGTGCGAGGAGGGGGACTCGAACCCCCACACCATTGCTGGCGTCAGGACCTAAACCTGGTGCGTCTACCAATTTCGCCATCCTCGCTCAGGATTGCATATTGCCACAAAAACAAAGGGCGCCCGACAGTGAAACCGGCCGCCCTGCACTCCTTTGTCTAGGGGCTACAACTTCAACCCGGTATTTTACTGGATTTTCTGACACGAGAGGAGTGAATTTTGTGGCAAGCCCGGGGCGTGGGCCATTGTTTGGTGCCGATCCCCAGATTGCGGCGCACAATTATTCGGCATAAGCCGTCTCTGCTCGGCCGTTAACACCGCGTGGGTTCAAGAACCCACCCTACAAGTGCCGGTTTTTCGTAGGGTGGGTTCTCGAACCCACCGCGGGGCGCGCACCGCGCAGCGAAGCGCGCCCTCCTCCCATCACGCCACCGGCTTCTTCACCCGGAACCACGCCGCGTACAGCGCCGGCAGGAACAGCAGCGTGAGCGCGGTCGCCACCAGCAGCCCGCCCATGATCGCCAC
>DNCF01000441.1 GCA_003484545.1 Massilia sp.
GCGATCAGCTCGTCGGCCACCTGGCGCGGGTCGCCCACGATCGTCGGGCCGCGCCCGCCCAGGCCGATGAACTGCGCCGCTTCGCGCACGGTCCAGCGGCGCGCCGGGTCGGCGACGCTGAGCGAGGCCAGCGCCGAGCGGCCGGCCTCGGTGTCAATGTACTCGATCGTGTCGTCCAGGCCGTAGCGCGAGAAGTCGACGCCGGTCCAGCCCGAGAGCAGGGTCAAGGACGCCTCGATGTCGATGTGCTGCCGGTACTCTTCCAGGCGCGCCCGGGCTTCGGCCTCGGTGGCGCCGGTGACGACCAGCGCCTGCGCATACACCAGCAGGGAAGCCGGATCGCGCCCGGCGTCGCGCACCGCCGCGCGTGCGCTGTCGACGTAGCGCCTGACGACACCCCTGGTCGGGCCGCTGACGAAGGTCGCTTCGGCATGGCGCGCCGCGAAGGCCAGCCCGCGTTGCGAGGCGCCGGCCTGGTACAGGAAAGGCGTGCGCTGCGGCGACGGTTCGCACAGGTGGATGCCGGGCACCGTGTAGTGTTCGCCCCGGTGCTTGATCGGGTGTACGCGCGCCGGATCGGTGTAGACGCCGCGTTCGCGGTCGCGCAGCACGGCGCCGTCTTCCCAGCTCTTCTCCCACAGCTTGTAGACGACTTCCAGGTATTCGTCGGCCAGGTCGTAGCGCGCGTCGTGGCCGAGCTGTCGTTCCTGGCCGAGGTTGCGCGCGGCGCTGTCGAGGTAGCCGGTGACGATGTTCCAGCCGATGCGTCCTTTGCTCAAATGGTCGAGCGTCGAGATCCGGCGCGCAAAGGTATACGGATGCTCGCCGCCGGTGGAGGCGGTGATGCCGATCCCCAGGTGCGTGGTGGCCTGCGCGATCAGCGGCGCCAGCGCCAGCGGGTCGTTCAGCGGCAGCTGGACCCCGTGGCGCAGCGCTGCATCCAGGCTGCCGCCATGGACGTCGTAGGCGCCCAGCACGTCGGCCAGGAAGATCGCATCGAAGCCGCCCGCTTCCAGCAGGCGCGCCAGCGCGACCCAGTAACCGGCGTCGCGGTAGCCGGCGCCGGCGTCGCGCGGATGGCGCCACAGGCCCGGCGACTGGTGGCTGGGCGTGTTCATCTGGAAGGCGTTGAAGCGCACCGGCTTGGCGGCACCTGGCAACGGCGCATTCATTTCGCGCTCTTCTCCAGCGCCAGCTGGTAGTCGGTCTTGGCGTAGTCGGCGAACAGGCGGTTCGTCACCTCCAGGAATTCGCGCGAGCGGTAGGCCGCCGCGATGTCGCGCGCGAAGGGTTTGTCCTTGTCGGCCGTGCGCACGGCGACCAGGTTGGCGTAGCTCGGCGAGATCTTCTCGGTGCGCAAGGCGTCGCGCAGCTTCAGGCCCGAGGCGAGCGCGAAGTTCCCGTTCACGAAGGCGTAGTCGGCGTCCTGCAGGGAGCGCGGCAACTGGGCCGCTTCCAGCGGCAGCAGTTTTATCTGGCGCAGGTTCTGCGCGATGTCCTTTTCCGAGGCCTTGATCGGGTCAATGCCGGGCTTCAGCTTGACCCAGCCGAGCTGGTCGAGCATGACCAGAGCGCGCGCCTGGTTGGTCGGGTCGTTCGGCAGCGCCACCGTGGAACCGGCACGCACCGCGTCCAGGGACTTGTGCTTGTGGCTGTAGATGGCGATCGGTGCGGTCGGGATCTTGACCAGTTCCGACAGCGCCAGCTTGTGCTGCTCGGCGAAGCGCGTCAGGTAGACGATGTGCTGGAACACGTTGGCATCGAGCGCGCCTTCCGCCAGCGCGAAGTTCGGCTGGACGTAGTCGTTGAACTCGACCAGCTTGACTTTATATCCCCGCTTTTCCAGGATCGGCTTGATGCCGAAGCGGATCTGGTCGGCATAGGGGCCGGCGCTGGTGCCGATCACCAGTTCCTTCGGATCCTTGGCGTGAGCGGTAATGGAGAGGAGCAGCGACAGGGCGGCGGCGATCAGGGTGCGGCGGTGCGGGCGCATGGTGGTCCTTTCTTTTTTATGAGGTGAGGTCAGCGTTTGTCGAGGCGGCGCGCGGTGCGGGTGCCGGTCAGCTGGATCAGCTGTACCAGCACGACCAGGACCGTGACGGTGAAAATCATCACGTCGGTCTCGAAGCGGTAATAGCCGTAGCGGATCGCGAGGTCGCCGATGCCGCCGCCGCCGACCACGCCGGCGACGGCCGAATACGAGAGAAAGCTGATCGCCAGCACGGTCAGCGACAGCACCAGGGCCGCGCGCGCCTCGGGCAGCAGCACCCGCAGCACGATCTGGAATTCGGAGGCGCCCATCGCCTGCGCCGCCTCGATCACGCCGCGCGGCACGTCGCGCAGGTTCTGCTCGACCAGGCGCGCGAAATAGGGAATCGCGGCGATCGACAGCGGCACCGAAGCCGCCAGCGGCCCGATCGAGGTGCCGGCCAATATCCGCGTGACCGGCACCAGCGCCACCATCAGGATGATGAAAGGGAAGGAGCGCACCGTGTTGACGATCCAGCCCAGCACCAGCGCCAGGCGCCGGTTCTGCAGGGCCTGGCCGTCGGCGACCAGGAACAGCAGTACGCCGAGCGGGCCGCCGAGCAGCACCGCGGCCGAAACTCCGATGCCGAGCATCAGCGCGGTCTGCAGGAAGGCGGTCCAGAGTTCGGGCAGGACCGCAAGGATCGAATCAGGCATGGGCATCTCCCCAGGCAGCCGCGGCGAAGGCCTCGGTGCCGTAGTAGGCAAGTTCGCGTCCCAGCGCGGTCTTGCGCGGGGCACTGTGGTCGGCGAGGGCGAACTGCTCCGCCACCGCGCCGTGTTCGATGACGGCCACGCGGTGGCACAGGCTGCCCAGCACCTGCAGCTCGTGGCTGACGATGACGATGGTCACGCCCAGTTGCGCGTTGATGGTGCGTAGCGTCTCGAGCAGGGAACGCGTGGTTTCCGGGTCGAGCGCCGAGGTCGGCTCGTCGCACAGCAGCACCGCCGGGTGGCTGGCCAGGGCGCGCGCGATCGCCACGCGCTGCTTCTGCCCGCCCGAGAGCTGGGCCGGATAGCCGGACGCCTTGTCCGCCAGGCCCACCAGCTCCAGGCATTCCATGACGCGCGCCTTCAGGCGTGGCGCGTTCAGCGCGTCGTGCAGGCGCAGCGGAAAGGCGACGTTCTCGAACACGGTGGCGTTCTGCAGCAGATTGAAACCCTGGAAGATCATGCCGATGCGCCGGCGCGCCTGGCGCAAGCCGCGCTTGTCGAGCGCCGTGAGCTCTTCGCCGTCGACGATCACGCTGCCGCGCTCGGGGCGCTCGAGCAGGTTGATCAGCCGCAGCAGGGTCGACTTGCCGGCGCCGCTTTTGCCGACGATGCCGAAGATCTCGCCTTCGACGATTTCGAGCGAGACGCCGCGCACGGCCTCGAAGCGCGCGCCGTCGGGAAGGGCGAAGCCTTTGGCGACATCGACCAGGCGGATCGCGGCTTTCGTCGCGACGGCTGGGGTGGAGTGCGTGCTCATGGCGGATTCAGGAATAAGGAGTGGGATCGGGCAGGCGGCCTTCCAGTGCATGGCGCCCGAGGTCGCGCAGCTTGTAGTCGACCGGGTCGTGCAGCGTGTGCACCCGGGCGTTGCGCCAGAAGCGGTCGAAGCCGAAGCGGGCCGAGGTCGAGCGCGCGCCCGTCAGCTCGAACATCTCGCTGCCGATGTCGATCGCCGCACGGTGCGCCAGCACCTTGGCCTCGGCCACCGCGACCGCCACTTCGCCGCGTTCCTGCGCCGTCACCTCCGCGCCTTTCGCGAACGCGGCGTCGAGCAGGCGCGCGGCGGTGGCCTGGCCTATGCCGGGAATCAGTTGCGCCACGCGGAAACCGGCCAGCCGGCCGCTCGGGTTCTGGGCGAAGCGCAGCACCGCCAGCACGTCCTTGATGTGCGAGGCTTCCAGGAATTTCAGGCCGCCGAACTTCACGAAGGGAATGTTGCGGCGCATGAGCTCGAGCTCCAGCGCCGCGCTGTGGCTGGCGGCGCGAAACAGCACCGCCTGGGCGGTGAGCTTGATGCCGGCTTCGCGCTGCTCGAGGATGCGGTTGCAGACCCAGCGCGCCTGTTCGGCCTCGTCGGGAATCAGGACCAGCTGCGGCAGGCGGGTGGCGGGCTTGTCGGTCCACAGGGTCTTGGCATGGCGCTCGAGCGCGGCCGCGATCACGGCGTTCGAGGCGTCCAGGATCGGCTGGGTCGAGCGGTAGTTGCGGTCCAGCGTGATGACCTCGGCCGGCTGCGAGAACTGCTTCGGGAAGTCGAGGATGTTGCGCACCGTCGCGCCGCGGAAGGAATAGATGGACTGGGCGTCGTCGCCGACCACCATCACGCCCCGGCCATCGGGCTTCATGCCGGTGATGATCGCCGCCTGCAGGCGGTTGGTGTCCTGGTATTCGTCGACCAGCACGTGGTCGAACAACGCACCCAGCTCCGGCCCGAGTTCCGGGTCCGACGCCATCTCGGCCCAGAACAGCAGCAGGTCGTCGTAGTCGAGCACGTTCTGTTCCTGCTTGGCGTCGACGTAGGCGCCGAACAGGCGTTTCAGTTCGGCTTCCCACTCGCTGCACCAGGGGAAGCTGGCCTGCAGGACCTGGTCCAGCGGCTCCCCCCCCCCCCCGCCCCCCCGCCGGGGGGGGGG
>DNCF01000440.1 GCA_003484545.1 Massilia sp.
TGGTGTACGTCGAGGCCTGCCGCGACAGCGCCGCCGTCACCCTGCGCCGCGACGCCGGCTCGCGCATCCCGCTGGCGACCACCGCGATGGGCAAGGCCTACCTGTGCGGCCTGCCCCAGGCCGACCGCGACTTCCTGATGGACCACATCCGCCTGCACGCGGAAACCCAATGGCCGAAGCTCAAGGCCGATCTCGAACAAGGCTTCAAGGATTACCAGGACCGCGGCTTCGTGCTGTCCTCGGGGCTGTGGGACGCGAACATCAGCGCCGTCGGCGTGCCCCTGATCGACCCCGAGAACGCCAAGACGATGGCCTTCAACTGCGGCGGACCGGCCTTCCTGCTGCCGAAGGAAAAGCTGGTCGAGGACCTGGGCCCGCGCCTGGTGCAGCTGGTGCGCAACGTGGGAACGAGCATGGGGCGCCATATCGCTTAGGCGAGCGCCCCGCAACCCGGCAAACAGGGGATCCCCGCACCGTCCCGCTATCGCGGCACGGTGCGACGCCCCCGGCTTGCCATCGATTTTGTAGAACGGATGACGGACGGGCCCCGACCCGACGGCACGGAAAGGCGGCTCCGCCAGCGGAGCCAGTATCGACAACAATCTGAAAAGGTGGAGACAATGAGCAAGATTAAGACAATCGCTTTCGCAGTGTGCGCAGCCCTGGGCGCCGGCTCGGCATATGCGGAGGAATTCCTGGTCGGCGTGCAGATCCCGCTGACCGGCCCGCTGGCGCGCGTCGGCATGGGCACCCAGGAAGGCATCCGCGTGGCGGCCGAGGTCTTCAACAAGACCAACGGCAAGCACACCATCAAGCTGGTCACCGTCGACGACGAATCCGCTCCCGCCAAGGCCGTCGCCGCGGTCGAGAAGCTGGCCAGCCAGGGCGTGGTTGCCGTCACCGGCGGCTACGGCTCGAACAACATCTCGCCGGCCTCGGACGCCGCCAACAAGCTGGGCCTGGCCTACATCACCTCGGGCGGCGTCGACGACGGCCTGGTCAAGGCCGGCCGCAAGAACTTCTTCCGTATTAATAATACCGAGGGCTACCAGAAAGCCCTGGTCGGCCTGATCGGCGACCTGGGCGTGAAGTCGGTCTCGATCATCTACTCGACCAAGGACGCCACCCACGGCCTGGCCGCCGACGTCCAGAAAACCCTGGGCGCGAAGGGCATCAAGGTCGCGATGCACGCCTTCGACCCGGCGATCACCGACTTCAAGCCGATCCTGAACAAGGTCAAGCTGCGCGACCGCTCGGAATTCATCGCCATGGTCGGCTACGAGAACGAATACGTCGGCATCCTGCGCGCCGCGCGCGTCCTGAAACCGACCACGGTCAAGGCGATCGCCGGCGTCTGGTCGCTGGCCACCCCGAAGATGGCGGCCGACTTCCCCGACCTGATGCCGAACGTGTACGGCACCGCGGTCCTGCCCTTCCCGGTGAACTTCACCACCGCCGACGGCAAGGCCTTCGGCGAAGCCTACACCAGGCTGCACAAGAAGGAACCCGACTACCTCGGCCAGTTCGGCTACGTGCAATCGATGCTGCTGTTCGAAGCGATCGCGCGCGCGGCCGACGCCGGCACCATCAAGAAAGGCGGAGTCATCGAGGAAATGCGCAAGACCGACCGTCAGACTTTGATCGGCCGCGTGCAGTTCGACGCCAACGGCGACAACAAGAACTTCACCCAGCGCATGGGCCAGCACCAGGGCAAGAAGGTCGAACTGGTCTGGCCGAAGGAAGCGGCCACCGCCAAGCCGGTCTTCCCGGGCGTGCCCTGGTAACACTGTAGTGGAGTGACGGGCCGGATTGTCCGGCCCGCGTGAATTTCGATGGGAATGCAGAAATGACGGACTTGATCTTACAAGCCGTGTATTCAGGACTCTTGCAGGGCGGTTCCTACGCCCTCATCGCACTTGGCCTGGCGCTGGTCTTCGGCGCCATGAAAGTGATCAACCTGGCACACGGCGAACTGGTACTGCTGGCGGCGTATATCGCCTACACGGTGGAATCGAAACTTGGCTGGAACCCGCTGACCGCCATCCCGGTGGCCGTGATCGTCGTGACGATCACCTCGGCATTGCTGTACTTCGTGGTGGGCAAGATCCGCACCAACCGCGAAATCAATTCGCTCACCCTGACCTATGGCGTCGGCGTGATCCTGACCAACCTGGTCCTGATGATCTGGAGCGCCGACGTGCGCGCCACCAGCTCGAGCTGGATGCAGGAAGCCTTCGTGGTCGGCGAACTCTATTCCATGCGCTCCGAAGTGCTGTTCTTCGGCGTCAGCATCGTCCTGATCGTCGCCCTCTGGTGGTGGCTGTCGCGCTCCTGGTATGGCCGCGCCGTGCGCGCCGTCTCGAGCAACCGCGACGCCGCCAAGCTCATGGGCATCAACCCCGGCTACACCGAACTGGTGTCCTTCATCGTGGCCGGCATCCTGGCCGCCTTCGCCGGCGTCGCCCTGTTCAGCTATGGCGTGATCACCCCGGCCTACGGCAGCGTGCTGACCGTGAAGGCCTTCATCATCACCGTCCTGGCCGGCATCGGCTCGATCCCGGGCGTGCTAATCGGCGCCGTCCTGCTGGGCGTGGCCGAATCGCTCACCGTCACCCTGGCCAGCTCGGCCCTGCAAGAACTCGCCGGCATGGGCCTGTTCCTGCTGGTCCTGTTCGTCATGCCCAATGGCCTGTTCGGTGCTGCACGGAGGCGCGGATGAAACTTAACAAACTCCTGATCGCCGTCCTCGCGGCAGCCTACGTCCTGGTGCCGCTGCTGCTCGGCGGCGATGCCTACGTGATGAGCCTGATCATCGCCTCGCTCGTGATCGGCGGCATCGCGCTGTCCTGGGCCCTGCTGGGCAACCTGGGCGGCATGGTCAGCTTCGGCCACGCGGCCTTCTTCGGCGTCGGCGCCTACACCTCGGCGGTGCTGAGCATGCAGCACGGCGTGCCGATCTTCCTCGGCCTGCTGCTGGGCGGCGTCGGCGCCGTGCTGTCGGCGGTGCTGATGCTGCCGGTGCTGCGCCTGCGCGGTCCCTACTTCGCGCTCGCCATCCTGGCCTATGCCCACATCTTCCGCATCCTCGCCACCGAGTGGGAATCGGTCAC
This sequence comes from Massilia sp., assembly GCA_003484545.1. Lineage (GTDB taxonomy): Bacteria > Pseudomonadota > Gammaproteobacteria > Burkholderiales > Burkholderiaceae_D > Telluria. Next base: position 3,111 of record DNCF01000440.1, read on the forward strand.
GGGCGGTTCGGCCGGCATCGCCAGCATCCCGCAGCTGCCGACCGTGTTCGGCTTCGACTTCTCCAGCAAGATCGGCAACTACCTGCTGATCCTGACCATCGTGCTGGCGTTCGCCTGGATCTACGACCGCATCCGCCGCAGCCCGCACGGCCTGGCCCTGCGCGCCATGCACGACAGCGAGGACGCGACGCGCGTGGTCGGCGTCAACAACACCCTGCTGAAAGCCCTGATGCTGCTGGTCTCGGCCTTCATGTGCGGCGTGGTCGGCGCCTTCAACGCCCACTACATCAACTTCCTCGAGCCGGACTACGCCTTCAGCGCGCTGTGGGTGACGATCCCGATCGTGGCGGCCATCTTCGGCGGCTACCGCACGATTACCGGCCCGCTGGTCGGCGCGGTCGTGGTCTACCTGGTCGACCAGCTGTTCGTGAAGAACATCATGCCGACCGGCCACCAGCTGGTGCTCGGCCTGGTCCTGGTGGTGATGATCATCGCCAGCCCGGACGGCCTGCTTGGCCTGTTCCGCAAGTTCATGAGGAAAAAAGATGCTGCAGCTTGAAAACGTCACGGTCCGCTTCGGCGGCCTCACGGCGGTCAACGATGTCACGCTGTCGGTCGGCACCGGCGACGTGGTCGGCCTGGTCGGCGCCAACGGCGCCGGCAAGACCACGCTGTTCAATGCCATTTCCGGCCTGGTGCGCCCGACCACCGGCCGCATCGTGTTCAACGGCACCGACGTGCTGCGCGCGCCGATGTACCAGCGGGCCCGCATGGGCATCGGCCGCACCTTCCAGATCCCGCAGCCGATGCACGAGCTGACGGTGCGCCAGAACCTGGAAGTGGCCCAGCGCTTCGGCACCGGGTCCATCGACCGGAAGCGCATCAACGAGATCCTGGCCTTCACCAACCTCACCGCCAAGGCCGAGCGCGACGCCTCGACCAGCCTGGCGCTGACCGAGCTGAAGGCGCTGGAAGTGGCGAAGGCGCTGTCGACCAACCCCAAGCTCCTGTTGCTGGACGAAGTGCTGGCCGGCCTGGAGACCAACGGCAAGCGCGCCTTCATGAACATGCTGAAGGACCTGCACCAGCAGTTCGCGGTCGGGATCGTCATCATCGAGCACGACATCGAGACCATCAGCAACCTGTGCCAGCGCGTCGCCGTGCTGAACTTCGGCGGCCTGATCGCCGAGGGCACGCCGGCCGAGGTGTTCAACGACCCGGCCGTGATCAAGAGCTATACCGGAGGCTGAGATGCTGGAGATTCAAAACGTACGCGCCGGCTACGGCGCCATCAACGTGCTGTGGGACCTGTCGCTGTCGATCGCGCCGGGCAAGCTCACCACCATCATCGGCCAGAACGGCGCCGGCAAGACCACTCTGCTGCGCGCGATCATGGGCCTGATCCCGGTGTCGCAGGGCGCCATTCTGCTGGACGGCAAGCCGCTGAACGGCACCCCGACCTGGGACATGATGAACGTCTCGATGGCGATGATCCCCGAGGGCCGCATGGTCTTTCGCGACATGACGGTCGAGGAAAACCTGATGATGGGCGCCTTCGCACCCCAGCACCGCGCCAAGGCCGCCGGCAACCTGGAACGCTCCTACGAAATGTTCCCGCGCCTGCGCGAGCGGCGCAAGCAACTGGCGGGATCACTGTCCGGCGGCGAAGCCCAGATGCTGGCGATGGCGCGCGGCCTGATGAGCGACCCCAAGGTCCTGATCATCGACGAGCCTTCGCTCGGCCTGGCGCCGGTGATGGTGAACGAGCTGTTCGAGATCCTCGGCCGCCTGAAGCAGGACGGGCGCACCATGATCCTGGTCGAGCAGAACACCCACCGCGCGGTGGGCGTGGCCGACCACGTCTACCTGATGCAAAGCGGGAAAGTGGTGCTGTCGCAGGCCGCATCGGAGGTCAGCCTCGACCACCTGCACGACCTGTACTTCGCGCGCTGAGCCGGGAGCCTTGAAGATGAGCTTAATCGAAGAATACGGCCCGCGCGAATCGATGGAATACGACGTCGTCATCGTCGGCGGCGGGCCTGCGGGTCTTTCGGCGGCGATCCGACTGAAGCAGCTCGCCAGCGAAAAAGGCCAGGACGTCTCGGTCTGCGTGCTCGAAAAAGGCGGCGAACTGGGCGCCCACATCCTGTCGGGCGCGGTCATGGACCCGATCGCCATCAACGAGCTGTTCCCGAACTGGAAGGAACTCGGCGCGCCGCTGAACACCCCGGTCACCGAGGACCAGGTGCTGTTCCTGACCGAGACCAAGTCCTATGCGACGCCCTCGTTCATGGTGCCCAAGTCCCTCACCAACCACGGCAACTACATCGTCTCGCTGGCGAACGTGGTACGCTGGCTGGGCCAGCAGGCGGAAAGCCTGGGCGTGGAGATCTTCCCGGGCTTCCCGGCGGCCGAAGTGCTGTACAACGAGGACGGCTCCGTGAAAGGTGTCGCCACCGGCAACATGGGCGTCAAGCGCGACGGTGTGCCGGGTCCAGACTTCCAGCTCGGCATGGAACTGCACGCGAAATACACCTTCTTCGCCGAAGGTTCGCGCGGCCACCTGGGCAAGCAGCTGATCGCCAAATATGACCTGAACCGCGGCAAGGATCCCCAGACCTACGGCATCGGCATCAAGGAGCTGTGGGAGATCGACCCGGCGAAGCACAAGCCGGGCCTGGTGATCCACACCGCCGGCTGGCCGCTGCCTTCCGACACCTACGGCGGTTCCTTTCTGTACCACCTGGAGAACAAC
>DNCF01000225.1 GCA_003484545.1 Massilia sp.
CTTCGGGTTGTCGGGGCGGCGCAGCAGCGCCTGGCGCGCCTGCGCCGTCGGGCCGGGCAAGCCGCGCCGGCCGCTGCTCGACATGATCGAGGTGAGGCTGAGCACGCGCTGCGGATGGCGGGCGGCGAGGATCTGGCCGATCATGCCGCCCATCGAGACCCCGATCACGTGGGCCTTGGCGACGCCGAGCGCGGACAGCACGCCGAGCGCGTCCTCGGCCATGTCTTCCAGCCCGTAGGGCGGCTTGAAGGGAAGCTTGAGGCGCGACTTGACCCAGCTCCAGATCAGGCTGGGCTTGCCGGCGCGATCGAACTTGGTGGACAGGCCGCAATCGCGGTGGTCGAAACGGATCACGTAGAAACCCAGCTCGACCAGGCCGTCGACGAACTCGTCGGGCCAGCTGGTCAGCTGCATGCCGAGGCCGTGCACCAGCAGCACCGGCGTGGACTTGGCGTCCCCCGCGGTGTCGAAGGCGATGCGGATGCCGTTGGCGGTCAGCGTCGGCATGGTGGCTGGACCGGCGAGCCCGACTGGGGCCGGCGGATGCGTACGTTGAACAAGGCTGGTCTCCTAACGCTGCCAGGTGGCAGCGCGAAACCAGCATAGCATTTTCGGCATCGGGGCGGCGCTCGCACGGGCGTGCGTGCGCCCGTACGCCCGTGTTTACGCGCTGTGTTCCGGCGCGTATTTACTCGGCGGCGGGACGGCGCGCCGCCGCGCGGCGTTCGGCGAAAAAGCTTTTCAGCATACCGCTCGCCTCCTCGGCCAGCACGCCGCCGACCACCTCGGCATGGTGGTTCAACTGTTCGTGGGCGAACAGGTCGAGCACCGAGCCACAGACCCCGGTCTTGGGATCGCGCGCGGCGTACACGATGCGCGCCAGGCGCGCGTGCATCATCGCGCCCGAGCACATGGCGCAGGGTTCGAGCGTGACGTAGAGTTCGCAGCCCGGCAGGCGGTAGTTGCCCAGTTTTTCGGCGGCGGCGCGCAGCGCGACCACCTCGGCATGGGCGGTCGGATCGTGGCGGCCGATCGGCTGGTTGTAGCCGACCGCGACCACCTCGCCATCCTTGACCACGACGGCGCCGACCGGGACTTCGCCTTCGCGCCGCGCCAGTTCGGCCTGTGCCAGGGCCAGGCGCATGAAGTGCTCATCCGCCTGCGGGAACACGGTCGGGACCGACGCCGGCGCCGCCAGCGGCGCCGGCAGGCCGTCGGGCTGCACGGTGTCAGGCATCGGTGATCTCGGCCCAGCAGTTCGGGGTCTCGTGCAGCACCAGCTTGTGCAGGCGCAGGCCGGTGCCGTAGCGGTCGGTATAGGCCGCCTTCAGGATCTCGAACGCGACCTGGGCCAGGTTCTCGACGGTCGGGATGCGGTCGATCACGACCGTCTTGTGGCCGGGCAGGCTGGCGAGGAACTCGCGCACCTTGTCGTCCTTCTCGTAGACCAGGAAGGCATGGTCCCAGACGTCGACCAGGTGCTCCTTGGCGAGCGCCTTGATGTCGGAGAAATCCATGATCATGCCGTTGTCGGAATTGCCGTCGAGCTGGATCACGGCGCCGGTCAGCGTGATCTCCAGGGTGTAGCGGTGTCCGTGCAGGTTGCGGCACTGGCTCTTGTGGTCGGGAATGCGGTGGCCTGCGTCGAATTCGAGCTTGCGGGTAATGGTCAGCATCAGCGTCTTATGGAATCTGTAAAAGTTTATGGGTCTGGAGGCTGAGCTTCCACTTCGGATTGCGGCGGCAAGTCTCGATCGCCAGGCGCGTGTTCTGCGCGGCCAGCGGACCGTCCATCGGCTGGACGAAGAAATTCTCGAAGTCCAGGTGTTCGTAGGCGGACAGGTCCTGGTTCGCCTGCGGGATCACGACCTTGATCTCGTTGCCCTTCTCGACCACCAGGGTCGAACCCATCTTCGGGCTGACGCAGATCCAGTCGACGCCGGCCGGCACCGGCAGGGTGCCGTTGGTCTCGATGGCGATCGTGAAGCCGCGCGCATGCATGGCCTCGATCAGGGCAGCGTCCAGCTGCAGCAGCGGTTCCCCGCCGGTGAACACCACGTATTTCGATGGCGCGTAGGTCGACGGCCACAGGCTGTCGATCTCGGCCGCCAGGCTGGCGGCGTCGCGGAACTTGCCGCCGCGTTTGCCGTCGGTGCCGACGAAGTCGGTGTCGCAGAACTGGCAGATCGACGTCGCGCGGTCCGCCTCGCGGCCGCTCCACAGGTTGCAGCCTGAGAAGCGGCAGAACACGGCCGGGCGGCCCGCATGGGCGCCTTCGCCCTGCAAGGTATAGAAAATCTCTTTGATGCTGTAGGTCACGGTAAGCCTCTCGGTAACCTTCCATTATACCTCGCGCGAGGCGCCCTTGCCGAGCCCCGCGGCCGTTCCGCGGTGCCGCCCTTAGGAATTGCAATACAGCACGCATATTGACTATCAGCAAGATAAACCTGTCCGACAAGCAGTAACTTGAGTGTCGGAAAGTTCTGATAACCCGTCGGAAGGATCGCCATGAAGACAGCGCTCACCCGCTCATCCGGCCTGCTCCTTGCTCTGCTCATTGCCCTGCTCCTCCTGGGCGCCGGCGCGGCGGCCGCCGACATGCCCGGCGGCGAGTTTCCGTCCTCGACCCTGGGCGCCCTGGCCTGGCTGCTGGCGGCGGCCGGCGGCGCCTGCTGCCTGTTGCGCCATGGGATCGAACTCGACGACCAGGCACGCGAGACGGCGGCCCGCCTTTGCGTAGAGCAAAAGGCGCGCCGGGCGGTCGAGGCCACGCTGGCCGACACCCAGGCTATCCTGCGCCGCGTGGTGCGCCAGCAGGAAGGCGTGCGCGACCATGAGCGCAACCGCATCGCGCGCGGCATCCGCGAAAACCTCGGCCAGACGCTGCTGGCGCTGCGCGCCGAGATGGCGCTGCTGCAGGTGGCCAGCTGCGGTATCCACCCCGCCACCCACCAGAAGACCACGGCCATGATCTGCACCCTCGACCTGGCCCTGCGCTCGCTGCGGTTCCTGGCGGGCGAAACGCGTCAGCTCGCACCGGGCGCCGAGCTGGGACGGGCGGTCGAGGAGGAGCTGGACGCCTTCACGCGCCTGCACGGGATCGGGCACCACCTGGAAATCGTGCCGCCCGGCGCGCCGGCGCCGGCCGATCCCGGGTTCGACGCCCTGCTCTACCGGGCGCTGCAGGAGACGCTGGCCAGTATCGCGGACGCAGCCTGCGCCACCGAAGTGCGGGTACGCCTGGCGCGCAGCGCGGTCAGCCTGGCCCTCTTCGTCGAGGACGACGGCGGTCCCGACGGCGTGGATTCGCGCCTGCAGGCCAGCCTGCGCCAGAGCCTGCGGGCAGCGGGCGGGAACCTGCAGGCGGCGCCGACACCCGAGGGCCGCAGCCGGATCGCCATGATCCTGCCCGGCGCGCATGGGCTGGTCCCCGGGTGAGAAGTCAAGCCTGTGAATATTGCTATAAATCAATAGCATCGGAGACCTGCGGTAGCAGAATCGGATCTTGTCAGCAATCAATAGATTGCTTAACGGATACCCGATGAGGCCGCTATATGACCAGCACAACGATGCATCGCCCGATGGAGACCACGTCGGGCCTTGTCACGCCCGGAAAGGATCTTGGTTTCGCCTACCAGTTGATGGAGATGCTGGCGATACCGGTCTTCGTGTTGGACAGTAATGCCCATGTGCTGATCTGGAACCGCGCCTGCGAGCGCCTGACGGGCGTGCCGGCCGAGGAGATCGTCGGCACCGACAACCACTGGCGCAGCTTCTACGAGCAGCCGCGCCCGACCCTGGCCGACCTGGTCCTGCAGAACCGCACCGACGAGATCCGCCACATCTATCCGCGCCACAGCAAGCCGCCGCACATGCAGTCGCACATGCAGTCGCACCTGTCGGTCGAGACCTGGTGCGACATGCCGCGCGCCGGCAAGCGCCGCTACCTGGCGGCCGACGCCAGCCCGATCTTCGACGAGAAAGGCCAGTTGTCGGCCGTGGTCGAATCGCTGCGCGACCTGACCGAGGAAAAGATGGCCCAGATCGCGCTCGAGAAACTGGCCACCCGCGACGGCCTGACCGGCCTGGCGAACCGGCGCTGTTTCGACGAGACCCTGAACGCCGAGTGGCAGCGCGCCCTGCGCCAGCGCCAGCCGCTGTCGCTGCTGATGGTCGACGTCGACAACTTCAAGGCCTACAACGACGCCAACGGCCACCTCGGCGGCGACGAGTGCCTGAAACGGATCGCCACCGCGGTGGCCAGCGAGATGCGCGCCAACGACCTGGTGGCGCGCTATGGCGGCGAGGAATTCGCGGTGATCCTGCCGAACCAGTCGCTCAAGGGCGCCGCCATCGTGGCCGAGCGCATCCGGCGCCGCGTCGAGCAGCTGCGTGTTCCAAACGGGTTCGCACCCTTGCAGCATGTCACGGTGTCGATCGGCGCCGCCACCGCGATCGCCGGGCCCGACAACGACGCCAGCCAGCTGGTGGCGATCGCCGACGCCGCCCTCTACCGCGCCAAGCACCTGGGCCGCAACCGGATCAGCCTGCCGATGCCGGACGGGACGCAGGCCTGAGCGGGTAAACATGCATATCTGATAGCGCTGTTCATTCTTTTGGGAATGTCTTATGCTTCGCGGTTGCATATTTCCCAAGGAGACAGTGTGTCCAAATTCATTCCGATGGCGCTGCTGGCGCTGTCCGCACCCGTGCTCGCGTTGCCGGCCGCCGCCGCGCCGGCCAAGCCCGCCCCCGCCGCCGGCAACGACGTCCTGCCCTTCAAGGCGACCGAAAAAACCCTTGCCAACGGCCTGAAGATCATCGTGGTGCCGACCGGCTTCCCGAACCTGGTGTCGGTGACGATCCCGGTGCAGACTGGTTCGCGTAACGAGGTCGAGCCGGGCAAGTCGGGCTTCGCCCACTTCTTCGAACACATGATGTTCCGCGGTACGCCAAGCTATCCTCCCGCGAAGTACCAGGAAGTGATCACCAAGGCCGGCGCGCGCCAGAACGCCTACACCAGCGACGACCTCACCAATTACTACACCACCTTCGCCAAGGAAGACCTGGAGACGGTGCTGAAGGTCGAGGCCGACCGTTTCCAGCACCTGTCGTACCCGATCGAAGCCTTCAAGACCGAATCGCGCGCCGTGCTGGGCGAATACAATAAGAACAGCGCGAACCCGATGCAGAAGCTGTTCGAAGTGCAGCGCGACGCCGCCTTCACCACCCACACCTACAAGCACACGACCATGGGCTTCCTCAAGGATATCGAGGACATGCCCAACCAGTACGAATACTCGAAGGTCTTCTTCGACCGCTGGTACCGTCCCGAGAAGACCACCATCATCGTGGCCGGCGACGTCGAGCCGCAGAAAGCCATTGCCCTGGTCGAGAAATACTGGTCGAAGTGGAAGAAAGGCAGCTACAACGCGCCGGTGCCGGCCGAGCCCGCACCGCGCGGCGCCCAGTACCGCCACGTGCCGTGGCCGGCTCCGACCCTGCCGCTGGTGACCGTCGCCTTCCGCTCCCCGGCCTTCTCCGACACCATGAAGGACCAGGCGGCGCTGTCGATGCTGCTCTCGCTGTCCTTCGGCCCGACTTCGCCGCTCTACAAGCGCCTGGTGCAGGACGAGCAGAAGGTCGACCAGCTGTTCGACTACACGCCGAACCGCGTCGACCCGACCCTGGCGACCATCGGCGCGCGCGTCAAGAAGCCGGCCGACGCGCTGTACGTGCGCGACGCCATCCTGCAGACCGTCGCCAGCCTGCGCGACACCCCGGTGAGCGAGAAGGAACTCGCGGACGCGAAGTCGGCGAACAAGTACGGCCTGGTGCGCTCGCTCGACAACACCGAGCAGATCGCGGCGACGCTCGCGTCCTACGTGCACTTCAACCGTTCCTACGGCACCCTGAACCGCTATTACCGCCTGGTCGACAGCCTGACCCCGGCCGACCTGCAGGCCGCGGCCCGCAAGTACCTGGTCGACGACGGCATGGTCGTCACCACCCTGGCCCACGACGCCCTGCCCCAGGGCATCGAGGCGCTGCCGAAACTGACGACGCTGGCGCCCAAGGCCGCCGACGCGAAGTTCGACGTGCTGGTCCAGAAGTCCGCCCTGCCGCAGGTGCGCTTCAAGCTGCTGTTCGCGGCCGGCTCGGCGCACGACCCGCAGGGCAAGGAAGGCCTGGCGGCCCTGACCGCTTCGATGGTCGCCGAAGCCGGCTCGCGCGAGCGCAAGATCGACGAGATCACCAAGTCCCTGTTCCCGCTGGCCGGCAGCTTCGCCGACCAGGTCGACAAGGAAATGACCACCTTTACCGGTTCCATCCACAAGGACAAGTGGGGCGAGTTCCTGGACATCGCGCTGCCGATGCTGCTCGAGCCGGGCTTCCGCGAGGAAGACTTCCGCCGCCTGAAGGACGCGCAGAAGAACGCCCTGGTGCTCGACCTGAAGGACAATAACGAGGAAGAGTTCGGCAAGGAGCGCCTGCAGACCAACGTCTATGCCGGCACGCCCTACGGCCACCCGGTGCTGGGCACGGTGAAAGGCATCGAATCGATCACCCTGGACGACGTGAAAGCCTTCTACCGCCAGGCCTACACGCAAGGCGCGGTGCGCGTCGGCATCTCGGGCGACGTCAGCGACGCCATGATCGCCGGCCTGAAGACCGCCCTGGCGCGCCTGCCGCAAGGCGCCGGCCTGCCCGCGACCGCCGTGCCCCAGGGCCGCAAGCCGCAGGGCCTGGAAGTCGAGATCATCGAGAAGAACACCCGCGCGACCGCGATTTCCTTCGGCCTGCCGCTGGAGGTGACGCGCCGCCATCCGGACTTCCCGGCCCTGTGGCTGGCCAAGACCTGGCTCGGCGAACACCGCGCCTCGAGCGGCCAGCTCTACCAGCGCGTGCGCGAACTGCGCGGCCTGAACTACGGCGACTACGCCTACATCGAAGCCTTCCCGGGCGGCATGTACGGCTTCTTCCCGCGTCCGAACCTGGGCCGCAAGGCGCAGTTGTTCGAAGTCTGGATCCGTCCGGTGGCGCCGCAGAACGCCCACTTCGCCCTGCGCCTGGCGCTGTCCGAACTGGGCAAGCTGGTCGACAACGGCATGAGCCAGCAGGACTTCGAGACCACCCGCGACTACCTGATGAAGAACGTGTTCGTGATGACCGCGACCCAGGACCAGCGTCTCGGCTACGCCCTGGACTCGCAATGGTACGGTACCCCGGAATTCACCCAGATGATGCGCGACGGCCTGGCCAGGCTGACCGTGGCCGACGTCAACGCGGCGATCCGCAAGCACATTTCGGCGCAGAACCTGTCGGTGGTGTTCATCACCAAGGACGCGGCCGGCCTGAAGCAGGCGCTGGTCTCGGACGCCTTCTCGCCGATCAAGTACGACGCGGCCAAGCCGCAGGCGGTGCTGGACGAGGACCAGGCGATCGGCAACATGAAGCTCGGCATCAAGGCCGAGAACGTGAAGATCACGCCGGCGGCGCAGGCATTCGCCGAGTAAGCGCAGCAGGAAATACGGAGCAGGTTTAGCCCGGCTAACGAACATCCAACTTCGGTAAGCCGGGCTTAAGCAGCCGGCTGTGGCCGGCAACACAAAGGGCGCCCTCGGGCGCCCTTTGTTCTTCATGCCGAGCCCGCCGCGCCGCCGGCGCGCGCCGGCGGAAAGCGGCAAAACTGGATCAACTCGGAGTCAACTTCGAGTCAACTTCGAGTCAACTCGGAGTCAACTCAGGAAGTCATGCGGTCCCAGCCATGACGGACGGCCGCCTTCATGTTTTCCCAGGTCGAACCGGTCTTGCCGGCGTTCTGCTTTTCCCAGTTGCTGCGCAGGTCGGGTTCGACCTCGTCCCACGGGCGATTACGGTACAGGTCGCTGTTGCGCATCTGCGAGCCATAGCTGTAGGCCGGCTTGTACTGGTCGTAGTCGCCGCCCATGCTGCTGTAGGTGGCGTTGTAGTGGTTGCGGTAGTAGGAATCGTCGTCGTCCGAGGTCATGCGATCCCAGCCGTGACGCACTGCCGCCTTCATCTTTTCCCAGGTCGAACCGGTCTTGTTGCCGGCACGGGTGGCCCAGTCGCTGGACAGGTCGGACTCGACGTCGTCCCACTTGCGGCCGCTATACTTCTGGTTGCGCGCCATTTCCGAGCCATAGCTGTAGGCCGGGGCATAGTCGTCGTACGAGGCGCCGGTGGTGCCGTAGTTGCTGGTGAAGTGGTTGCGGTAGTAATCGTCGTCGCTCATCATGCTCGAGCGCGCCGAACCGGCACCGAGCTGCTCGACCTCGACTTCGGTGTGGCGCACCGTGTCGTTGATCTGCTGCTCGCGCTGGGTGACCTCCTTGTTGATCATGACTTCCTCGACCACGCGCGCCGATTTCTCGACCACGGCTTCCTCGGCCGTTTCACGCATTTCGATCGACTGCTCCTTGAAGGCGGTGCTGTCGGCGCTGCTGATCGGCTCATCCACGGTGCGGCGCTGGACGTTCACGTGCTCTTCGCGCAGGCCGATCGACTCGTTGACCGGGGTTTCGACCACGCGCGAGAACACGCGCACGCCGCCGCGCTGCACTTCGCGCTTGCCGATCTTCAGCTGTTCCTGCACCACCGGGATAGCGGCGCTGCTGGTGTCGCGCTGCTGCGAGCCGGTCAGCGTGGAATCCTGGAGCCTGGTGCTCGCGGCCGAACCCTCGAGCGAGGAGCCCTGCAGCGAGGCGCCGCTGGATGCCGTCGACCCGGTCGAGGCCGAGGTGCTTGCGCCCATGCTGGTCTGCAGGTTGCCGCTGCCGCTGCCGTAGGTGCCGCGGCTCAGTTCGTCGTTGGAGGACATCGGCTCCTGGTAGGTCGTGCCCATCGGGTTCGGATCGTTCAGCGACTGCTGGTTCAGCGGCAGGCGGTCGTTCTCGGACTGCATCGACAGCGAGGAGCCCTGCTGCAGGCCGCCCGCGCCGACGCCCATCACGCCCGCGCCCGGCGAGTTCATGTTGCCCATGCCGGCGCCGCTGGCCCATTTTTCGGACTGCTCGTCGATGTCGACCGGGCCATAGCGCTCGACGATGTCGGCGGCGCGCTCGACTTCGGGCTCGCTGTCGGTGTTCACGGTCAGCACGTGGCTGCCGCGTTCGATCGCGGTGCTGTACTTGGCATGGTGCTCGCTGTTGTCGGTGCCGAAGATGTCGCTGAAGAAGTTCTTGATGCTGGTGCCGATGCCGGGTTCGCTGTCGGCGTCGGTGGTGGTGGTGGTCGTGGTGGCGCCGGAGGCCGCGATCGACGGATCCTCGTTGCCGTGCGACAGGCGCACATCCTCGCGCGAAAAGCCCGAGGACAGCAGTTCATTCTGCGCGTTGACGGCGTCGTTGTGATTGTCGAAGACAGCTATCAGGGTATGTTGCATGATCATTCCTCCAGACATTGGTGAATCATTTCGTTGGCGGGTTCCCGGATTCGTCGAAGCGTTCGACGCTGACCTGCTCGGCCTTCAGGACCACCTCCTGCTGGTGATGGTCCTCGCGGCGGATCCGGGTGATATGGAGCTCTTCCTTGATGCGGATGCGGCGCTCGACCACCAGCACTTCCTCGAGAATCGGCACGACCAGCGTGTCGCCATCGTGGCGGGTGGTGGGCGCCTCTTCAAGCGCGACGATGCGGTCGACCGCGACGTGCCGGACCTCCACCTCGTCGCGCCCGAGGCGCTCGTCGATGGTGACCGGCTGCTCGACCACGGTCTTGTGGACGCGCACGCCGCGCCCGGTGTCGACCGTCCGGGTGCCGACCGCGAGCTGTTCCGCGACGACGGGGATCCGCAAGGGATCCTCTCCAGTTGGGTCCGACGGGTTTCCTGCCATGGGTGTGACTCCGTGAAGTTGCTGACGCGAGACCAGATCAGCTTACTCCAAACGGGTGGGGGCTAGCGCACCATTGACCCTCGTAAACGGATGAGGTTTTTGGGCACTGGATTTCGCGCGGCGCCAGTCTGGATCGGCGCTCGTGCGGAAAGGAGGAAGGAAGGAGGCGCGGCGGCCCGCGGCGCGGAAGAGGCCGATGACGGGGCCGGAATGCGACAGCAAGCGGGCGCCCGAAGGGCCCCTGCCTGCCGGGACGAGTGCTTAATTGAAGGGATTGTCGATCTGCTGCACGTCGGGCGGCGGCAGGCGTTCCGGCAGCTCCTGGCCTTCGAGCTTGCCGACGACGTCGCCGAGCAGCGCGTGCAGGCGGCGCGCCAGCGCCAGGCCGGCCTGGTCCAGCGTCAGGTCGACGTCGCCCGACAGCGTGATGCGATCGAGCCGGTTCTCGATCATCAGGTCGCCGACGTGGACGACGTCGGCTTCGTTCGCGAACGGCACAAAGGTCTTTTCGGCTTTCTTCTTGGCGGTCATGGTGGTCCTTTCTGGGCGGTGGCGGCGCTCACGACGAGCGCTGTTTCTTCTGGCGGATCTTCGGCAGCTTCAGCATGCGCTCCTTCTGCTTCTGGCTCAGCGAGGGCAGGAACTCGATGCCGACGATGCGTTCGAGCTCGGCCACGGGGATCACGTGGATCTCGGCGTTGGCGCGGTTCTCGGTGAACCAGGCGGCGGCCGCCTTCTGGCGCGGGCTGTACACCACCTTGTACAGGTGGCTGGGCACGATCACGTTGCCGACCTTGCGCAGGTTGGTGCCGAGGAAGGCCGGGCCGGTGATCACGTAGAGCTGCCCTTCCTTCTTCGCCATCTTGCGCACCGCGCCTTCGATCGGCGCCCAGATGTGACGGTTGTGGTCACTGTCCTGGGGCACCATGTTGGCCAGCGTGAAGCTCTCGCGCTGGCTGCGGCGGTCCGGCATGTCGGCGTTCGGCGCCAGGTGGCCGCGGTCGAAGCCGCTGCGCGCGTAATCGGACAGTTCGGCGCGCTGGGAGCGCGGCAGGCGCGATTCGGCGTGGAAGTCGTTGTCGCGTTTCAGCCCCTGGGCCGCCTCGACGTTCTCGGCGCGCAGGTGCTCGGCCGACCACAGCGGCGTGCGCGTCACGCCCGAATGCATGACGCCGAACACGCCGTAGCACAGTTCGCGCGTCGCCGTGGCCAGCTTCGGGTTGCGGATCTCGGGTGCGCGCCCGTCGACGTAATGATCGGGACAGCCGGTGGCGCCGGCCAGGCCGGGGAGGAGCAGTGCGCCGGCAACGGCAAGGGCGCTGATGAATCTGGATAGCATGTGTGCAGCAGAAAGAATGTGGCGGGGCCGCATTGTAGCCGACACAGAATCACCCGCCCAAGTTCCCGTTCGCGCTGCCGCCAACCTGCCCCGGGGGCCGCACGATTGGAAGTGCATTGTCGAGTGGAATACTCTAGAATACCCGCTCTTTTGATAACATTCCGTAACGGAAACAAACGACCGTCAATGGAAAAGGCCCCGATCCCGGAGGACCTGCGGCGCTTTGTGCTCACAAGCATTCCGTCCGTACCCTTCCTAGAAGCCCTGCTGCTGTTGCGCGCGAATCCGGCGCAACAATGGGACAGCGAGATGTTGGCAAGCCGGCTGTACGTACGAGAACGTACCGCCCACGGCCTGCTGGAAGACCTGTGCCGGGCAGGCATGGTCGCGCCCTGCACCGATACGCCCCACCCCGCCTACCGGTACCACCCGCATTCCGGGCAGTTGCGCGAGCGCATAGACGCGCTGGCCGACCTGTATGCGAAGCAACTGGTTGAAGTCACCCTGCTCATCCACTCCACCCTCGACCGCAAGGCGCAACAATTCGCCGACGCCTTCAAACTGCGAAAGGATTCGTAAGTGGCGGAAACGATCTACATCCTGTGCATCCTGACCTCGCTGGCTTGCGCCTGGCTGCTGTTCGCGAGCTACCGGCGCACGCGCTACCGGCTGCTGTTCTGGAGCGGCTCCTGTTTCGGGGTGATGACGCTGAACAACTTGTTCCTGTTGCTCGACAAGATCGTCTTCCCCGACATCGATTTCCTGCCGGCCCGGCTGGTCAGCGCGCTGGTCGCGGTGGCCCTGCTGCTGTACGGACTGATCTACGAGAAAGAATAAGAGGGGGAAGGACATGACCGACCTGTTCACCGGCGCGATCACCATGGGCTCGCTCGTCATCGCGCTCTTCTTCCTGCGCTTCTGGCGCAGTTCGGGCGACCGCTTCTTCATCTATTTCGCCCTGTCGTTCTTCATCGAGGGCCTGCACCGCCTGTACTCGGCCGTGCACGACAACGGCGGCGAGGATTCGCCGATGCACTACCTGATCCGCCTGCTGGCCTATGGCCTGATCATCTGGGCGATCCTGGAGAAGAACCTGCCGCGCGAGAAATCGCGAAAATAGCGTAAAGGCAGCGCGCACGCTCGGCGCGCAC
>DNCF01000069.1 GCA_003484545.1 Massilia sp.
TGGGTTCTTGAACCCACGCTGTCCGGTGCTCCGCTACGCGCTTGCGTGTGCCGGAGACGCAGGGCGGCGGTCGTGCAAGGTGGGTTCAAGAACCCACCCTACGGTTAACCTGCCTGCAAAAAAAGAGCCCGCATCGTGCGGGCTCTTGTCATTCGGCCTGGGCAGGCCGCGTCGATGCTCAGACGCCTTCGGTGACCTTGGCCGGCGGCATCTTCGTCAGCGGCACGGTCTTGCCGGCGCCCGCACCCGGACCGCGGCCGCGGCCCGTGAGATAGAAGGCGATGCGCATGATGATGCGGTACACGAAGCGCACCAGCAACAGGGTCAGGATCGCTTCCACGAAGGTGACCAGGAAGGCCGGCAGCACGGACCAGCGTTCGGCGCGGCGGTGGAACTTGGCCGCCATGCGCTCGCGGGAAATCTCGATGCTGTCGTAGAAGGTCGGCACCACGAGCAGGGTCAGCAGCGTCGAGGTGATGGTGCCGCCGATGATCGCCACCGCCAGCGGCTGGTAGAACTTGCCGTCCGGGCCGAGGGCCAGCGCCACCGGCAGCATGCCGGCGATCAGCGCGAAGGTCGTCATCAGGATCGGGCGCAGACGCACGCGGCCGGCCTTCATCAGCGCTTCCTCGCGGTCGTAGCCTTCATGCTCGAGGGTACGCGCCGCTTCCAGCAGCAGGATCGCGTTCTTCGCCACCAGGCCCATCAGCATGATGATGCCGATAAAGCTCATCAGGTTCAGGGTCCCGCCGGTGACCAGCAGCGCCACCACCACGCCGAACAGGGACAGCGGCAGCGACATCATCACGCCCAGCGGCGCGGTGAACGAGCCGAACTGCATCACCAGGATCAGGTACATCAGGCCGATGCCGCCGAACAGGGCGATCGTCATCTCGCGGAACAGCTCGGCCTGGTCCTTGCCGGCGCCGCCCAGCGCCAGGCCATAGCCCGGCGGGAAGTCGAAGCTCTTCGCCAGCTTCATGGCGTCGGCCGTCACCTCGCCGTTCGAGCGGCCCTGGGCGTTGGCGGACACCGTGATGACGCGCTTGCCGTCCTTGTGCACGATTTCCGACGGGCCCTTGCCCATGCTGATGCGGGCGATCTGCTCCAGCGGCACCATGGTGTTGGTGCCGGCGATCGCGATCGGCAGGCGCTCGATGTTCTCGATGTTGACGCGGTCCTCGGGGTGCAGGCGCACCGCGACGTCGCGCGTCTCGCCGGTCGGGTCGACCCAGTCGCCGACCTCGATGCCGGCGAAGGCCACGCGCAGCGCGGTGGCGGCATCGCCGACGGAGACGCCCATCGAGTTCGCCAGGCCGCGGTCGAGCTCGATCTGCAGCTCGTCCTTCGGGTCCTGCTGCGACAGCGTGACGTCGACCGCGCCCGGCACCTGGCGCAGCTTCTCCATGTAGGCCGTGGTCAGCTCCATCAATCTACGCGAATCGTTGCCGGTGAACTCGATCTGCACCGGCTTGCCGCCGCCGCTCATGTCGTCGATCACGGTGTACTCGGCGCCGACCAGGCGTGCGACCTTCTCGCGCAGCTCGGCGCCGATCTCGGACGCGCTGCGGTCACGCGTGTTGCGCTTGCCGATCTCGACGTAGATCGAGCCGCCGCTCGGACGGGCGACGATGTCGGTGGCGCGGGTTTCCGGCAGCGTGTGCGCGAGCTGGGCCGCCTGCTCCATCTTGACGCGGGCGAACTGCAGGCTCGAGGAGGCCGGGGTGCGCACCTCGATCATGATCTTGTTGCCGTCGCCCTTCGGCAGGAAGCTGGTGCCGCCGAAAAACATCTGCATCGCGATCGCCGCCGCGAAGCTGAGCACCGCGATCACGCCCATCCAGCGGCGGTGATGCAGGGCCCAGGCGATCACGTTGCCGTAGCGGCCGGCCAGGCGGTCGAACCAGGCATTGAAGCGGCCCAGCAGTTTCGACAGGCCCTTCTTCGGCTCCAGGTGGTGGCCCGGCGGGTCGCCCCAGTAGGCCGACAGCATCGGGTCGAGCGTGAAGGAGATGAACAGCGAGACCAGCACCGAGCAGGTCACGGTCAGCGCGAACGGACGGAACCATTCGCCGGCCACGCCCGGCATGAAGGCCACCGGAATGAACACGGCCATGATCGAGAAGGTGGTGGCGGCCACCGCCATGCCGATCTCGGCGGTGCCGACCAGGGCCGCGGTGCGGCGGTCCTTGCCCTCTTCCATGTGGCGCACGATGTTTTCGCGCACCACGATGGCGTCGTCGATCAGCACGCCGATCGCCAGCGACAGCCCGAGCAGGGTCATGAAGTTCAGCGTGAAGCCGCACAGCCAGACCGCGATGAAGGCCGCCAGCACCGAGGTCGGCAGCGACAGCGCCGTGATCAGGGTCGAGCGCCAGGAATTCAGGAAGGCGTAGACCACGAACACGGTCAGCACGGCGCCGAAGACCAGCGACTCGATCACGTTGTTCAGGCTGCTCTGCGCTTCGGCGCCGCCGTCGCGGGTAATCGACAGGCTCGTGCCCTTCGGCAGTTCCTTGTTGATGTCCTCGACCAGTTTGCGCACGTCCTTGGCGATCGACACGGTCGAGGCGTCGCGGGTGCGCACGATCGAGATGCCGACGTTCGGACTGCCGCTGTGGATCGAGGCGCTGTCGATGTCGGCGAAGCCGTCCTGGATCTCGGCCACCTGGTTCAGGCGCACGATGGTGTCGCCGCTGCGCTTGACGACGATCTGCGAGAAGTCTTCCGGACGCTCGATGCGGCCGATCAGGCGGATGCCCTTTTCGTCGAGCACGCCGCGCACCTTGCCGACCGGCGCATTCGTGTTCTGGTTGCGCAGCGCATTCGTCACCTCCGTGACCGAGACGTTGTACTCGCGCAGCTTCTCGGCGCGCAGCAGCACCGACAGTTCGCGGCGCAGCGAACCGTTGACGTTGACGGTGGAGACGCCCTCGATGGCGCGGAAGCGGTCGGCCAGCACGTCCTCGGCCAGGCGCGAGATGGTCGCATGGGACTGGCTGGTGGAGGACAGCGCCAGCTGCATGATCGGCTGGGCCGCCGGATCGACGCGGCGCAGGATCGGCTCGCGCATTTCGGTCGGCAGCTTGTAGCGCACCGCCGAGATGGCGTTGCGCACGTCGTCCGAGGCTTCGATCAGGTTGCGCTTGAAGTCGAACTGCAGCACCAGCGTGGCGCTGCCTTCGTTGGCGTAGGACTCGACTTCGGTCACGCCCTGCACGCTCTGCATCTGCTTTTCGAGGCGGTTGATGATCTCGCGCTCGGCCGTTTCCGGCGAGGCGCCCGGATACGGCACGTTGACCACGATCACCGGGATATCGACGTCGGGATTCTGGTTGACGCGCAGTTTCGACAGGGCCAGCAAGCCGATGCACATCATGCCCAGGATCAGCACGATCGTGGCGATCGGCTTCTTGACACTGAAATTGGACAGGAACATGGCTTATTTCCCTTTGGCCTGCTGCGGCGTGGTTGCGCTGGCGACGCGCGCGGTCGCCATCTCGACCTTTTGTCCATCCTTCAGGTTCGAGCTCGGGCTGCGCAGCACGGTGTCGCCGGCGCTGTGGCCGTAGGTATCGTTGATGCGCTTGAAGAAATCGATGTCGAGCAGGCACAGGCAGAAAGCGCGGCTGGTGCGGTCGCTGCGCTCCTTCTCGCGCTCGATCAGGCTGATCAGGTAGCGGCGGTTGTGCACGCCCGTCAGTTCGTCGCGAATCGCCAGCTCGTTGATCGTGCCCAGCGCCTGCTCGAGCTTGACGAAGCCCTGGGTCTTGGTCAGCTCGAACAGCAGCGCGAACACCAGCACCACGACGAACAGGCCGAGATGGCAGACCAGGTAGAGCAGCGCCATGTCGCTGACCGGGTGCTGCGGGAGCGCATGGCCGCCCGCCGCCAGCATGTAGATCAGGCTCGCCGCGCCGCAGCTCATCGCCAGCCAGAACAGCGCGCTCCAGACGCCGCCGAGGAAGGTCGCGACCAGCGGGCCGGTGACCAGCCAGCTGGCGGTCGGCGCGCTGATCCCGCCCAGGTGGTAGCTCAGCCAGGTGAAATTGAAGAACAGCGCGCACAGGAACAGTTCGCGCGCGGCGCCGATGCTGCCGCTGACGCGCAGCAGCACGGGCGAGGTGAGCATGAAGGCACAGCACAGCAGGATCTCGGTGGCAGCCGCGCCGAAGCCCAGCAGGTAATAGGCCAGCGCATAGAAGGGCCCGGCGGTCGCCGCCAGCAGCGCGGCATTGACCACGTTTTCGGCACGCGTGAGCGTCTGCGCCTGCTGGTGCAGGCCGGCGGGGATGAACCAGTGCGCCGCAGCCAGGTAACGGCTGCTCCAGCGCGCGGAGGTACTGTTCATGGAGGCAGAGGCGGCCGGCAGCCGCCTTGGCGAGTCAGTCCAAAGGCGAGTGTATGCAGGAAATTTCCTACCGGACTTATTCTGGCGCAGACGGAAGACGCTTTGGCGGACCGAAATCCGACACCGTGGGCGTCGCCGGCCGGATTGCCAATTTTGAAATTGTTCTCCAGGACACCAAAAATGGTCGGATTGGCATAAAATCCGGCGTTTTCAACTTGCGGGAAATCGCGATGTCAACGGCCTCGCCCTTGCTGTCCACCCTGGAAGCCAACCTCACCTCGACGCTGGTGGCGAAAATCCGCGACTTTGCGATTTTCATGCTCTCGCCCGAAGGACGCGTCGCCACCTGGAACGCCGGCGCCGAGCGCGCCAAGGGCTACGCGGCCCCGGACATCATCGGGCGCTCCTTCGAATGCTTCTACACCGAGGAGGACCGGGCGGCCGGGGTGCCGCGCCAGGCGCTGGCGACCGCGCAGGCCGAAGGCATCTTCGAAACCACGGGCTGGCGCGTGCGCAAGGACGGCACGCGCTTCTGGGCGCACGTCGTCATCGATCCACTCTACGACGACGACGGCGCCCTGATCGGGTTCGGCAAGATCACCCGCGACGTCACCCGCACGCGCGATGCGCGCGAACGCGAAATGCGCGCCCAGGACGCCCTGCTCCAGGCGCGCACCGAACAGAGCCGCCACCTGCTGCGCCTGGTCGAGCAGGCCCCGGGCTTCGTCTGCTTCTTCCGCGGTCCCGGCCATGTGTACGAACTGCAGAACGAATCGCACCACCGGCTCGCCGGCTACCGCGACATCATCGGCAAACCGGTGCGCGAGGCCCTGCCCGAACTGGAAGGCCAGGGTTTCTTCGAGCTGCTCGACAGCGTTTACGCTTCCGGCAAGCCGCACGTCGGCCGCGGCATGCCGCTGGCCGTGCGCGGCACCGACGGCCGCGTGGTCGACAGCTACATCGACTTCGTCTACCAGCCCATCCTCGACGAGAACGGCGAGGTGCTCGGCATCTTCTCGCAGGGCAGCGACGTCACCGAACAGGTCCTCAACACCCGCTACCTGGCCGAGAAGCAGGCCGAGCTCGAACAGACCATCGTCGCCCGTACCCAGGCCCTCGAGGAGGCGCGCCGGGCGCTGGCGCTGGCCAACGAACTCCAGCTGAGCAATGCCTTTTTCCAGAGCCTGTTCGAACAGGCGCCCGGCTTCATCTGCGTGCTCAAGGGGCCGGACCACGTCTTCGAACTGGCCAACAACGCCTACCGCAACCTGACCGGCAACCGCGACCTGATCGGCAGGGGCGTGCGCGAGGCGCTGCCCGATGCCGACGGCCAGGGCTTCTTCGAGCTGCTGGACCAGGTCTACCAGGCGGGCATGCCCGTGGTCGGCCAAAGCGTCCAGCTCGAGCTGCGGGAGGGCCCCGGCAAAATCGTGACGCGCTTCATCGACTTCGTCTACCAGCCCATCCTGAACGCGCAAGGCGCGGCGGTCGGCATCTTCGTGCAGGGCACCGACGTCACCAAGCAGAAGCGGGCCCAGGACGAAGTGCAGAAATACCAGAAGGGCCTCGAGAGCCTGGTCGAAGAGCGCACCGCCGAACTGCAGACGGCGCAGGCCGCGCTGCAGCACTCGCAGAAGCTGGAGGCGATCGGCAAGCTGACCGGCGGTGTGGCCCACGACTTCAACAACATCCTCCAGGTCATCGGCGGCAACCTGCAGCTGCTGCGCGACGACGCCGGGCACGACCAGCAGGCGCTGCGCCAGCTCGACACCGCGATCGGCGCGGTCGAGCGCGGCGCGAAACTCGCCTCGCAACTGCTCGCATTCGCCCGCCGCCAGCCGCTGCAGCCGGTGGTGGTCAACCCGGCCCGCATCGTCCAGCAGATGGACGAGCTGCTGCGCCGCGCGCTGGGCGAGACCGTCGCCGTCGAGACGATCCGCGGCGGCGGCCTGTGGAACACCTGCGTCGACCCCTACCAGCTCGAGAACGTCATCCTGAACCTGGCGATCAATGCGCGCGACGCGATGCCCGGCGGCGGCAAGCTGACGATCGAACTGGGCAACGCCATGCTCGACGACGAGTACGTGGCCACGCATCACGACCTGACGCCGGGCCAGTACGTGCTGATCGCGGTGTCGGACAACGGCTGCGGCATGAGCCGCGAAGTGCTCGAGCGCGCCTGCGAGCCCTTCTTCACGACCAAGCCGGAAGGCCGCGGCACCGGCCTGGGCCTGTCGATGGCGTATGGCTTCGTGAAGCAGACCGGCGGCCACTTCAAGATCTACAGCGAGCCCGGTCACGGCACCACCATCAAGATGTATTTCCCGCGCTCCTGGAAGGCCGAGGCGGGCGAGCCGATCGTCAAGAGCGGGCCGGCCACCGGCGGCAGCGAGTCGATTCTGGTGGTCGAGGACGACCCGGCGGTCCAGGCGACGGTCGTGGAAATGCTGCGCAGCCTGGGCTACAAGGTGGTCAAGGCGGACAATGCCGCGGCCGCGCTGGCGATCCTGAACAGCGGCATGCCGATCGACCTGCTGTTTACCGACGTCGTGATGCCGGGCGAGATGCGCAGTCCGGAATTGGCGCGCCAGGCGCGCCTGATCAATCCGGGCATCGAGGTGCTGTTTACCTCGGGCTATACGCAAAACGCGATCGTCCACGGCGGCAAGCTCGACGCCGGCGTGCAGCTGCTGTCCAAGCCCTACGGGCGCGACCAGCTGGCGCGCAAGGTGCGCCAGATGCTGTCGCAACCCGCGGGCGGACCGCCCCCTGCGGCGGACAGCGTGCCCGCCAGTTCGCTGGAACAGGTCGAGGCGACCCGGCGCGTGCTGTTCGTCGACGACGATCCGGACCTGCTCGCCATGAGCTGTTCGGTCCTCGAGATGCTCAACCAGCGCGTCGACGGCGCCGCCGGCCCGGCCGAGGCCCTGGCCCTGCTGGAGCGCAACGACTACGACGTCCTGATCACCGACTACGAGCTGCCGGGCATGAACGGCGTCGAACTCGCCAGCCGCGCCAAGGCTGCGCGGCCCCAGCTGAAGCTCGTGATCGCCTCGGGCTACGGCCTGGTGGAAGGCGCCGCCGGGATCGGCGCGCTCAGCCTGCCGAAACCCTTCTCGCCGGACGACCTGAAACGCATTCTCGATTGAGCGGCGCCGGCCAGGCCTGCTGGATCAGCTCGACGTAGCGGCGCGCCCCCAGGCCCATGGGCCGCTCGCGCGACCAGACGATGTCGACCAGCAGGCGCACCTCGTTGCTGGCGTTCTGGAAGCCGATCTCGACCAGGACGCCGGCCGCGATCAGGGGCTGCACCAGCGTGCGCGGCAGCAGCGCCCAGCCCAGGCCGGCCTGCACCAGGCC
>DNCF01000067.1 GCA_003484545.1 Massilia sp.
GCGCCGGCGAGAGTGGTCAATCGCATAGTTGAACCCTGGAACAGAAAGCGGGCAGTCTACACTGCAAACCGGCTCTGTGGTTCAGTTGATATGTTGTCGCTTTGTATGGTTCATGGCGCTGCCCGTAGGGTGGGCACGGCGTGCCTAGCGCGGCCCGGCCCACTCTACGGTCCTGCGCGGCACGCCATGGCCAACGAAGAACGCTTGTGCGTCACCCGCAATCACGCCGCAACAAAACGCGGTCAGCGCGCCGCCACCGCCGCCGGCTGGAATTCCCACTTCTTCCACGCCGCCAGCACCGCGTTCGGGTACTGCGGCTTGCCGCGGCTGCCGTTGTAGCGGCCCAGCGCCAGGTAGAGGTTGCCGCGTTCCATGTCGATGTACATGCGCAGGATCGAGCAGCCGTAGCGCAGGTTGGTCTGCATGTGGAACAGCTTGCGGCGGTCGCTGTCGCCGATCACCTTGGTCCAGAACGGCATTACCTGCATGTAGCCGCGCGCGCCGGCGATCGACACCGCGTACTTGCGGTAGGCCGATTCGACCTGGATCAGGCCCAGCACCAGCCCCGGATCGAGCCCGGCGCGCGTGGCCTCGTACCAGGCCGCTTCCAGGAATTCGGTGCGTGAGAAATCGTCGGGGATGCGCTTTTTCAGGCGCCCCGACATTTCGTTGAACCATTGCTGGTAGCGCAGGCGCGCCGCCTCGTCGCGAAACACCGGTTTCGGCGGACGCGCGTCGTTGATCGCGTTCGACAACGCCAGACGCACGGAATCGGCCAGCGCCTCTTCCTTCTGGTTGCCGGCGTGCGCGGGGCTGCCTGCGAACGCCGCAACGAGGGTCACGGCAAGCGCCACACGGGGCGCAGCGGCGCCCAGCCGGGCGCGCGCCCGGCTGTGTACCTGCGTCAGCTTCACTGGCCGAGTTTGGCCTTGATGAAGCCAGCGATGTCCGCCACCGGGACGGCGGTCGCCTCGGCATCGCGGCGCCCCTGGTATTCCAGGTTGCCTTCCTTCAGGCCGCGCTCGCCGATGACGATGCGGTGCGGCACGCCGATCAGCTCCCAGTCGGCGAACATGGCGCCCGGACGCAGGCCGCGGTCGTCGACGATCACGTCGACGCCAGCCGCCAGCAGTTCGGTGTACAGCTTCTCGGTCTGCTCCTTGACCATCTCGCTGCGGTCCAGGCCCATCGGGCACAGCACCAGCGTGAAGGGCGCGATCGCGTCCGGCCAGATGATGCCCTTGTCGTCGAAGTTCTGTTCGATCGCCGCGCCCAGGATGCGGGTCACGCCGATGCCGTAGCAGCCCATCTGCAGCGGCGCCGGCTTGCCGGCTTCGTCCAGGTAAGTGGCCTCCATCGCCTGCGAGTAGGCGGTGCCGAGCTGGAACACGTGGCCGACTTCGATGCCGCGCTCGATCGCCAGCACGCCCTTGCCGTCCGGCGAGGCGTCGCCTTCCACCACGTTGCGCAGGTCGGCCACGATCGGCTCCGGCAGGTCGCGGCCCCAGTTCACGCCGCTGATGTGGAAATCGAGCTCGTTCGCGCCGCAGACGAAGTCGCTCATGTTGGCGACGGTGCGGTCGGCAACGATCTTGACCGGCAGCTTCGGATTGACCGGACCGAGGTAGCCCGGCACAGTGCCGTAGACCTCTTGAATTTCAGCTTCGCTCGAGAAGCGGTAGGCGCCCAGGCCTTCGACCTTGTTGACCTTCACTTCGTTCAGCTCGTGGTCGCCGCGCAGCAGCAACATCCAGTATTCCTTGCTGACCTTGCCATCGACCTCTTTTTCGACGGTGAGGGCGATGGTCTTGACGGTCCGCGACAGCGGCAGGCCGAGCAGCTCGGCGACGCTTTCGCACTTCGTTCTACCCGGGGTCGGGACTTTCTGCATGTCCTGGGTCGGTGCGGCGCGCTCGCCGATCGCCAGCGCCTCGGCCGCTTCCATGTTGGCCGCGTAATCCGAGGTCGGGCAGTACACCAGCGCGTCTTCGCCGGTCGAGGCGATCACGTGGAACTCGTGCGAGCCGGTGCCGCCGATGGCGCCGTTGTCGGCCGCCACCGCGCGGAACTTCAGGCCAAAGCGGTTGAAGATGCGCACGTAGGCGTCGAACATGATCTGGTAGGACTTCTGCATGCCTTCCAGGTCGCGGTCGAAGGAATAGGCATCCTTCATCGTGAACTCGCGGCCGCGCATCAGGCCGAAGCGCGGACGGCGCTCGTCGCGGAACTTGGTCTGGATGTGGTAGAAGTTCAGCGGCAGTTGACGGTAGGACTTGATCTCGCTGCGCACGACGTCGGTGACGACTTCTTCCGAGGTCGGCTGGATGGCGTAGTCGCGGCCGTGGCGGTCCTTGACGCGCATCAGCTCCGGCCCCATCTTGTCCCAGCGGCCGGTTTCTTGCCACAGTTCGGCGGGTTGCACGACCGGCATCAGCAATTCGAGGGCGCCCGACTTGTTCATCTCTTCGCGAATGATGGCTTCGACCTTGCGGATCACCCGCAGGCCGGTCGGCATGTAGGTGTAGATGCCCGAGCCGAGGCGCTTGATCATCCCCGCCCGCATCATCAGTTTGTGGCTGACGATCTCGGCGTCGGATGGCGCTTCTTTAAGAGTTGAAATAAAAAATCGTGAGGCGCGCATATCGATGAATTCTTTTTAAAAAGAGAGGGTTATAATCGACCTAATTTTAAAGGATTAGCTGGCTGATGCGTCCAAACTTTGTACAAATGGGTCCGGAACACGCAGCCGCCGCCGTTTTCGTTATCGGAAGGCATGGCTGACGCAAGGATTTGTAGGTAAAAACGCAAGGGACCAGACGCCGGCAGAAAGTTTCGAGGTGCACTTATGCTCGATCGTGAAGGGTTTCGCCCCAACGTCGGCATCATCCTGCTCAACGCCAACAACGAGGTGTGGTGGGGCAAGCGGGTGCGCGAGCACTCATGGCAGTTTCCGCAAGGGGGTATCAAGTACGGCGAGACGCCGGAACAGGCGATGTACCGCGAGCTCGAGGAAGAAATCGGCCTGCGCCAGGAGCACGTCAAGATCGTGGGCCGCACCCGCGACTGGCTGCGCTACGAGGTGCCCGACCACTTCATCAAGCGCGAGATCCGCGGCCATTACCGCGGCCAGAAGCAGATCTGGTTCCTGTTGCGCATGGTTGCGCGCGACAACGACGTCAACCTGCGCCTGACCGACCATCCGGAATTCGACGCCTGGCGCTGGCACGACTACTGGGTGCCGCTGGACGTGGTCATCGAGTTCAAGCGCGAGGTCTACCAGAAAGCCCTCCAGGAACTGTCGCGCTTCATCAGCTGGCCGGCGAACGGCGCCCACGGCGAACGCCGCCATAGCGCCCGCTACCTGCGCCAGCCGCGCGGCCAGGGCAACGCCTCCTCGGCGGCGGCAGCCAAGGCCATGGCCAAGGCGCGCGAGACGGCGGTGGAACCGCAGTTGGTGCTGACACCGGAAAAATAGTTGCGGCGGTAACTCATCCGTCGTAACGCATCGACAAGGCAAGCGCGCTGCGCAGGCGGCGGGGCTTGCCTTTTTCGTTGCGTTGACACTTTACAATCCCATCCGACGCCAACGCGTGATGTCCCATCGCGCTACAATGACGCCCTTCCCTCACCGCATCGATTCCAGCCATGTTCACCCCGTCCTCGCACGACGTGCGCCGTTTTTTCTGTGAAGCCTTCCGCAAGCAACGCGCCGGCGAAGTGCTCACGCCGATGGACGCCATCGCCGCCGACTGGATCGTCCAGCATCCCGAGTACCACGACGAACTGTTCGACGCCGAGGAAGCCATCGCGCGCGACTATTCGGTCGAAGGCGGCAAGCCGAATCCCTTCCTGCACCTGTCGATGCACCTCTCGATCGCCGAGCAGGTCTCGATCGACCAGCCGCGCGGCATCAAGGCCGCCCACGACCTGCTGGTACAGAAGATCGGCGAGCACGACGCCCACCACGAAATCATGGAGTGCCTGGGCGAGATGATCTGGAAGTCGCAGCGCAATGGCGTGCCGCCGGATACCGAGGCCTACATCGAGTGCGTGCGCCGGCGCGCAACGCGGTAAACGTAGGGTGGGCACTTGTGCCCACGCGGTGATACGCGACGGCACCGGTGTCGTGCCGGATGATCTTGCCGCAACCTAGCGCCGCGTGGGCACGAGTGCCTACGCCGGCCGCGCCCACCTACCTGATACAAAAAGGCGGCCTCGGCCGCCTTTTTCGTATCATATTTTTAACCCATTCTATCGTCCGCCACCCGGTAGCGCGGATCTTCCAGCACGTTCACCTCGATCATGTCCTTCGCCTTGTCCAGCAGCTCGCGGCAGTCCGGGCTCAGGTGACGCAGGTGCAGGCGCTTGCCCAGCGCGCGGTATTTCTCGGCCAGGGCGTCGATGGCCTGGATCGCCGAATGATCGACCACGCGCGCATTGCGAAACTCGACCACCACGTCTTGCGGATCGTCCTTCGGCGCGAACAGTTCGTTGAAGTTGGCGATCGAGGCGAAGAACAGCGTGCCCTGCAGCTCGTACACTTTCCAGCCTTGCGCATCCTGCGAAGTCTTCACCGCGACCTGCTTCGCATGCTGCCAGGCGAACACCAGCGCCGAGACGATCACGCCGACCACCACCGCCACCGCCAGGTCGAAGACCAGCGTGATCGCCGCCACCAGCACCACCACGATGGTATCGGCGCGCGGCACCTTGCCGATCATGCGGAAGCTACCCCATTCGAAGGTCTTTTCGCACACCACGAACATCACGCCGATCAGTGCCGCCAGCGGGATCTGCTCGATCCACGTCGAGCCGAACAGGATGAAGGAGAGCAGGAACAGGGACGCCGCGATGCCCGACAGGCGGCCATAGGCGCCGTTGTTCACGTTGATCATGCTCTGACCGATCATCGCGCAGCCGCCCATGCCGCCGAAGAAAGCGGTGACGACGTTCGCCGCGCCCTGCGCCATGCATTCGCGGTTCGGCTGGCCGCGCGTTTCGGTGATCTCGTCGACCAGAGTCAGCGTCAGGAGCGACTCGATCAGGCCGACGCCCGCCAGCACCAGCGAGTACGGGAACACGATCCTGAAAGTCTCGAGATTGAACGGCACGTCGGGAATCGCGAACGCCGGCAGGCCGCCGCCGATCGAGCCGAGGTCGCCGACGGTCTTCGATTCGATGCCGAGCAGCGCCGCGCCGAGCGTGACCACCAGGATGCCGACCAGGGTCGCCGGCACCGCCTTGATGATGCGCGGCGTGACGTAGATGACGGCCATGGTGGCGGCGACCAGGCCCAGCATGGTGAACAGCTGGGCGCCCTGCATCCACTGGCCGTCTACCTTGAAATGCCCGAACTGGGCGATGAAGATCACCAGCGCCAGCCCGTTGACGAAGCCGAGCATGACCGGATACGGCACCATGCGGATGAATTTGCCGAGCCGCGCGGCGGCGAACAGCATCTGCAGGATGCCCATCAGGACGATCGCCGCGAACAGGTACTGCACGCCGTGCTCGACGACCAGCGCCACCATCACCACGGCCAGCGCGCCGGCCGCGCCCGAGATCATGCCGGGCCGGCCGCCGAAGGCCGAGGTGATGAAGGACACCAGCACCGCGGCGTACAGGCCGGTCAGGGGCGACACATGGGCGACCAGCGCAAAGGCGATCGCTTCGGGAACCAGGGCCAGGGCCACGGTCAGGCCGCTGAGCAGGTTGGTTTTCAGGTAGGCAGGTGGGCGGGAATGTGAAGCGGACTGCAAATTGATACTCCAGCAAAAAGCGCAAGCGCTTGAAAAACGAAATCCCCCGGAGCGGCGCCAGGGCCGGCTTCGGGGGATCGATTGGTTCGGTAACGAATTATATGTCGGGAGCGCTTCCCGTAGGGTGGGCGCGGCCGGCGTAGGCACTCCGTGCCCACGCGGAACTTTGAACCGTGTTGACCGATGCCTGTGCAATGCCGGCAAAGCAGCCGCGTCAGTATCAAATGATCAGCTGCTCACTTGTCGAAGCCGCGTTCCGGCATGTGTTTCGATGCAAAGATAGCCGCAACCATTCAGGCATCCGCGTGGGCACAGCGTGCCCACCCTACGGTCCCGGCCGCATCAAAGAAACACGGTAGCGGGTGCAACCTTCCCTTACTTGCTCACCACCAGCTGCGACGGCAGGCTGGCCAGGTAGGCACCGATGTCGATCATGTCCTGGTTCGACAGCGGCTTCGCGAAGCCCGCCATGATCGGGTTGCTGCGGCCGTTGGTCTGGTCGCCGCCGCGCTTGTACGCGTTCAGGGCGTGGGCGATGTAGTCGGCGTGCTGGCCGGCCAGCTTCGGGTAGCTCGGGTCGATCGGCTTGTTGAAGTCGGCGCCGTGGCAGGAGGCGCAGTTGTACTTCTTGACCAGCTCTTCGCCGCGCTTGACGTCGGCTGCGGCAGCTAAGGTGGTCACAGAAGCGGAGACGGCGCCGAGGGCCAGCGCGATGATCAGTTTTTTCATGGCGGCGGTCCTCACTTGCGGTTCTGGGCGTTCTGCTGCGAGTAATACGCGGCGACGTCGGCGATGTCCTGGTCGGACAGGCTGGCGGCGATGCCGCGCATCGACGGATGCTTGCGGTCGCCCTTCTTGTATGCGTGCAGCGCGGCTTCGATGTACTTGGCCGACTGACCACCGATCATCGGCACTTGATAAACCTCGGGGAAGGCCGACTTGTAGCCGGGAATGCCGTGACAGCCGATGCACATTTCGATCTTGGCTGGCGCGGCCTTCGGGTTGCCGACGACGTCCGCAGCCGACGCAGCGCCGGCGCAAGCGCCCAGGACGAGTACAGCTAAAAGTTTTTTCATGGTGGGAATCGCAAAAGTTGTAATCGAATACCGCTACCGCATCAAAACCACTACCGCAAAACATTAGCAAAAGTACCAACCGTCCGATTCTAGCCCAACAAAAGATTGCAGTCTACCAACGTCGTGCGCCCCTCCCGCCGGCTTTCAGGTTCTGGCATATACTCAAGATTTCCTCTCTCACCACAGACGCCCATGCAAGCCCAAGCCCGCTTCGAAGGAACCGACAGCTACGTCGCCACCGATGACCTGAAACTGGCCGTGAACGCCGCCCTGACGCTGGCGCGCCCGCTCCTGATCAAGGGCGAGCCGGGCACCGGCAAGACCATGCTGGCCGAAGAGGTGGCGGCCGCGCTCAACATGCCGCTGCTGCAATGGCACGTGAAGTCGACCACCAAGGCCCAGCAGGGCCTGTACGAGTACGACGCCGTCTCGCGCCTGCGCGATTCGCAGCTGGGCGACGAGCGCGTGCGCGACATCCACAACTACATCGTCAAGGGCGTGCTGTGGCAGGCATTCACGTCGCCGGAACCGGTGGTGCTGCTGATCGACGAGATCGACAAGGCCGACATCGAATTCCCGAACGACCTGCTGCGCGAACTGGACCGCATGGAGTTCTACGTCTACGAGACGCGCGAGATGGTGGTGGCGAAGCACCGTCCGCTGGTGATCATCACCTCGAACAACGAGAAGGAACTGCCGGACGCTTTCCTGCGCCGCTGCTTCTTCCACTACATCAAGTTCCCGGACCGCGAGACCATGGCCGACATCGTCCAGGTCCACTTCCCGCGCCTGAAACAGGACCTGCTGGCCGCCGCGCTGCAGAGCTTCTACGAGGTGCGCGAGGTTCCCGGCATCAAGAAGAAGCCCTCGACCTCGGAATTCCTCGACTGGCTGAAGCTGCTGATGGCCGAGGACATCCCGGCCGAGGCGCTGCGCAGCAAGGATGCGAAAACCGTGGTGCCGCCGTTGCACGGCGCCCTGCTGAAGAACGAGCAGGACGTGCACCTGTTCGAGCGCCTGGTCTACATGTCGAGGACCAATCGATGACGGTCCTGCGAGTTGCGGTCGAGCCGACCGTGCTCGAATTCAACGGCGTGCGGCTGGAGCCGCTCTCGCTCGAGCACGTCGAGGGCCTGCGCGCGGCCGCCGCCGATGGAGAACTGTGGAACCTGCGCGTGACCTCGGTGCCCGAGCCGCACCGCACGCAAGCCTACGTCCACGCCGCGCTCGAGATGCCGAACCGCCTCGCCTTCGCGGTGTGCGACGCCTCGACCGGCAAGGTGCTCGGCAGCACCAGCTACCACGACATCGTGCCGGACATCGGCCGCGTCGAGATCGGCTACACCTGGTATTCGAAACGCGTCCAGCGCAGCCACGTGAACACCAGCTGCAAGCTGCTGCTCCTGTCGCACGCCTTCGACACGCTCGGCTGCGCCGTGGTCGGCCTGCGCACCGATAATTTCAACCATGCCTCGCAGGCCGCCATCGAGCGCTTGGGCGCGAAGAAGGATGGCGTGATCCGCCACCATGGCCTGCGCCGCGACGGCACCGTGCGCGACACCGTCATGTACAGCATCGTGCGCGGCGAGTGGCCCGAGATCAAGGCCCACCTGCACGACCGACTGAACCGCCACGCCGGATGACAGCATGCTGATCGACTTCTTTTTCGCGCTGCGCAACGCCAAGGTCCCGGTCTCGATCAAGGAATTCCTGACCCTGCTCGAGGCCCTGGAAAAAAGCGTCATCGCGCCCTCGCTCGACGAGTTTTATTATCTCGCCCGCCTGACTCTGGTGAAGGACGAGGCCCACTTCGACAAGTTCGACCGCGCCTTCGGCGCCTACTTCAAGGGCATCGAGGCCGTGTTCGACACGACCAAGGGCGAGATCCCGCTCGACTGGCTGATCAAGCGCATGGAGCGCGAGCTCACGCCCGAGCAGAAGGCGGCGCTGGAAAAATTCGGCTACGACAAGCTGATGGAGCGCCTCAACGAGCTGCTGAAGGAGCAGAAGGAACGCCACGAGGGTGGCAGCAAGTGGATCGGGACCGGCGGCACCTCGCCTTTCGGCCATGGCGGCACCAACCCGGAAGGCATCCGCATCGGCGGCCAGGGCCGCAACCGCACGGCGGTGAAGGTGTGGGACCAGCGCTCCTACAAGGACTACGACGACGAGCGCGAACTGGGCACGCGCAACATCAAGGTCGCGCTGCGCCGCCTGCGCCGCTTCGCGCGCCACGGCGCGCTCGATGAGCTGGCGCTGGACGACACCATCCGGGCCACGGCCAGCAACGCCGGCTACCTCGACATCCGCATGCAGCCCGAGCGCAAGAACCGCATCAAGGTGGTCATGCTGCTGGACGTGGGCGGCACCATGGACGACCACATCGAGCGCACCGAGGAATTGTTCTCGGCGGCGAAGAGCGAGTTCAAGAACATGGAGTTCTACTACTTCCACAACTGCGTCTACGACTACCTGTGGAAGAACAACCGGCGCCGCCACGCCGAGCGCTTCCCGACCTGGGACGTGCTGCGCAAGTACCCGCCCGACACCCGCATCATCTTCGTCGGCGACGCCACCATGAGCCCTTACGAGATCATGGCCCCGGGCGGCTCGGTCGAGTACAACAACGAGGAAGCCGGCGCCGAATGGCTGGCGCGCTTCTGCAACGCCTTCCCGAAGTTCGCCTGGCTCAATCCCGAACCGGAAAGCCTGTGGCAGTACCGCCAGTCGATCGCGATCATCCGCCAGATCATGAACAACCGCATGTTCCCGGTCACGCTCGAAGGGCTGGAGCGGGCGATGCGCTTGCTGAGCAAGTAAATTCGGCGCGTAGGGTGGGCACCTGTTCAGCACAGGGACAT
>DNCF01000396.1 GCA_003484545.1 Massilia sp.
ATTGTCGCCGCCGACGCCGTAGCCGGGGTCGCCGCCGGCCGCGCGGCGCGCATCGTTGAAGCCGATCTTGGCGCCCAGGTTGCGCGAGAAGCCGTCGCTCGCCTCCACCAGGCGCGCCTCGATCAGCACCTGCTTCGAGGCGACGTCGGTCTTCTGGATCAGCATCCGGATGTCCTCGATCTTCGAGGCGATGTCAGTGACAAACAACTGGTTCGTGCGCGGATCGATGATGGCGCTGCCGCGCTTGGACAGCACGCGGTTGCGGCTGTCGCCGCCCGGCGCGCCGTTGGCGTCCAGGCCGAACACGGTGCGGAAGGACTCGGCCTTCTGGTAGTTCAGCTGGAAGATTTCCGAGCGCAGCGGTTCCAGGTCGGAGATCTGGGCGCGCTGCTCGAGCTCGAGCTTTTCCTTGGTCAGCAGTTCTTCCTTCGGCGCGATCCACAGCACGGTGCCGTTCTTGCGCATGTCCAGGCCCTTCGATTGCAGGATCACGTCGAGCGCCTGGTCCCAGGGCACTTCCTTCAGGCGCAGGGTCAGGCTGCCGCTGACGGAATCGCTAGCGATGATGTTCAGGCCCGAGATGTCCGCCACCGCCTGCAGCGCGGCGCGCACTTCGATGTTCTGGAAGTCGAAGCTGATCTTCTCGCCGTTGAAGCCCTGCGGGCCGCCCAGCTTGTTCGGGTCTTCCTTGACCGGTCGCACGTCGACCACCAGCTGGGTCTCGCTCTGGTAGACCGATTGCTCCCACTGGCCTTGCGCTTCGATGGTCATGCGCACGTTGTTGCCCTGGGCCGCCGTGGTGACGGTCGTCACCGGGGTGCCGAAGTCGGTCACGTCGAGGCGGCGGCGCAGCGCTTCCGGCAGGCCGGTGTTCAGGAAGTCGACCTGGACCCGGTTGCCGAGCTGGCGCACGTCGACGGCGACCTGGTTGTTCGGCAGGTCGACCACGACGCGGCCTTCGCCGCCGCTGCCCCGGCGGAAGTCGAGGTTGCGCAGGTGTTGACGAGTGGCAGGCTGCACCGCCGCAGCCGCGGTGCTGACCTGGGAAACGACGGAGGTGCCGCCGGCGCCGGCGCCGTCGATGGTGACGACGATGGCCTTGCCGTCGATCGCGGTGGTGTAGTTCACGGCGCGTTTGAGGTTCAGCACCAGGCGCGTGCGTTCGGCCGCCTGCACCACGTTCACGCTGCGCAGGTCGCCCAGGTTGATCTCCTGGGTGCTCTTGCCGGTGGCGTTGCTGGTGGCGCCGAAGTCGAGCGCGATGCGGGCCGGGTTGGTGATCGCGAAGCCGAGCGGCGCTTTCGCCGGCGCGTTCTTCATGGCGATGTTGAGCACCACGTTGGCGCCCTGCTGGTTGGCCGTGATCGACTCGATGGCGTTGGCTTGCGCCTGCGCCTGCGCGGCCTGCACGCCCAGCGCCAGCAGCAACGCCGCGCCCAGGCGCAACAGCCAGCCCGGCAGCATGCGCGCCGCGCCGCTGTTCATTGCAAATGGGGTCATTTCCCAGTCTCCTTACTTTCCTGCAGCTCCAGCTTCGATATCCGCTCGACCCAATCGCCGCCGGCGTCCTGTACCATTTCCCTGATGTCCACCGCCGCCGGCGTCACGCGCGTGACCTGGCCGAAGTTCTGGCCGAGGCGCTGGCCGACCCGCACGCGGTAGATGACGTTGTCGATGCGCAGCAGCGCGAAGCTGGCGCCCCCTTTCTGCATGGTGCCGACCATCGTCATGGTGTCGAGCGGGTAGGCCTCCAGGGCCTCGCGCGGCCGCTCCAGGTCCGGCTGCAGCGTGCTGCGCGCCTGCGCCAGCAGGCCCGCGTCGGCCAGCTTGGCGGTGCTGAACGGATCGACCGCCTCCTGCTGGTTGTAGGCGTAGGGGATGAATTCCTTCGAGGCCGGCAGCGGCTTGACCTTCGGCTTCGTTTCGCGCTTGACCTGGTCCATCCAGCTGCGCACCTCGCGCACGTCGCTGTCGCCGCAGCCGGCCAGCAGCGCGGCCATCGTCAGCAGCAGTGCGCCATGGGTCTTCGTCATTTCTTCGCCCCTTTGGCTTTTTTGCCCTTGCCCTTGGCCTTCTCGCGCGCGGCCCTCTGCGCGGCCAGTTCCTCGGCGTCGAGGTAGCGGAAGGTCTTGGCGATCGCTTCCAGCTTCAGGCTGCCGTCCTTGTTGGTTTCGATCGCCATGTTGTTGAGCGTGACGATGCGCGGCATGTGCGCCATGTCGGCGGCAAAGGCGCCCAGGTCGTGGTAACTGCCGCTGATCCGGATGTCGATCGGCAGCTCGGCGTAGTAGTCGCGCACCACGGTCTGGTTCGGGCGGAACAGCTCGAACTGCAGGCCGCGGCCGACGCCGGCCTGGTTGATGTCCGACAGCAGCGCGGCCATCTCGGCCTTGCTCGGCAACTGCTTCTCCAGGCGCTCGACCGACTGGTCGACCTGCAGCTTCTGCGCCTGCAGCGCTTCCAGGTTGACCGCCTGCGCGATCTTGTTCTTGTAGGCCGTGCGCAGCTTCTGTTCCTGGGCCGCGCCCTGTTCCTGGGCTTCGAACTGGCCCTGCCAGTAAGCGAAGTAGCCGAGCACGACCACCAGCGCCATCACGCCGGCCGCGCACAACAGGCGCGGCGCCAGCGGCCACAGGCCGGGCGGGCGTCCCTGCAGGCCCTCGAACTGGGCCGACAGGTCGGCGCTCCATTGTTTCAGGTCGATGTTCATGGCTTGCTTCCGTTCTTCGCGGCCAAGGTGGTCGGCTTGTCGGCTTCGTCACCCTGCTCCGCTTCGCGCGGGCGCTTGATGTTCACCGCCAGGGTGAATTCGACGACCTTGCGCGCGGCCTTGTTCTGGGTCACGGTGGCCGCCTTCACCTCGGTCAGGTCGGGCGCTTCCAGCCAGGGCGACTGGCCGGACAGGTTGCGCAGCAGCTCGGCCACGCGCTCCTGCGATTGGGCGACGCCGTTCAGGACCACGCGCTGGCCGTCCTGCTTGACCGATTTGAGGAACACGCCGTCGGGGGTCTGGCGCACCAGTTCGTCGAGCAGGTAGACCGGCTGGTTGCGGTCGCCCTGCAGGTCTTCGACCGCCTGCTGGCGCGACTTCAGGGCCTCGATCTCTTCCTTCAGGGTGGCGATGTCCTTGATCTTCCTGTCGAGCTTTGCGTTCTCGTTCTTCAGCGCCAGGTTGCGCTGCTCCTGGATCGCGATGCGGCTGGCGTTCCAGCCGCCGACCAGCAGCACCACGGCCGCGCCCAGCAGGCCGCCGAGCACCAGCATGGCGACAAAAGCCTTCTGTTTCTGCTTGCGCTTCGCTTCCCGGTGCGGGAGCAGGTTAATCCGGATCATCCGAACCTCCGCAGGGCCAGGCCGCAGGCAACCAGGTAGGCCGGGCCCTCCTGGCGCAGTTGCTGTTCGCGCACGCCGGGCGCCAGCAGCATGCCTTCGAACGGCGCCACCGGCGCGGTCGGGATGCGGGTGCGCCCACCGACCAGCTCGACCAGGCCCGGCAGCAGCGCGTTGCCGCCGGCGAGCCAGATCTGGTCGATGCGGGTGTAGGGCGTCGAGGTGTAGAAGAACTGGATCGCGCGCGTCACTTCGAGGGCGGCGTTGTCCATGAAGGGCGCCAGCAGGTCGGCGCGGAAGTTCTCGGGGAGGTCGCCGGAGCGCTTGCGCGCCTCGGCTTCCTCATAGGCCAGGCCGTAGTTGCGTACGATGTCCTGGGTCAGCGTGTGGCCGCCGAAGGGCTGCTCGCGCTCGTAGACGGTGTCGCCGTTGACCATGAAGGAGACGTAGGTCATGGTCGCGCCGATCTGGAACAGGGCCACGATCTTGTCGTCGGCCTTGGCTTTGGCATCGGCCTTGGCGCCAGCCGCTGCGGGAGTGCCGACGACTCTCTCCAGTGCGGCGCGCGCGGCGTAGGACTCGACGTCCATCACGGTGGCGGTGAGGCCGGCCGCCTCGGCGATCGCCACGCGGTCCTCGACCTTCTCGCGGCGCGCGGCGGCCAGCATGACTTCCATGTCCTCGGGCGAGGTGGCGGAGGGGCCGACCACGTCGAAGTCCAGGCTGACCTCGTCGAGCGCGAACGGGATGTACTGGCTGGCTTCGGACTCGACCTGCACTTCCAGCTGGTCTTCGCCCATGCCGGCCGGCAGGATGATCTTCTTGGTGATGACGGCGCCCGGCGGCATGCCGAGGGCGACGTGGCGGGCGCGGGTTCCGCTTTTCTTCCAGATGCGGCGCACGGCGTCGGCGACCTGGTCGAAGTTCTCGATATTGCCGTCGACGACAGCGCCGCGCGGCAGCGCTTCGAACGCGTGGCGCTCGAGGCGCAGCGTGCCCTTGCCGGCGTCGGCCAGCTCCACCAGGCGCAGTCCGGACGTGCTGATGTCGAGCCCGGCCAGGGGCGGGCTCGACTTTCCGAACAGGGAACCTAGATTGATCACGAGCGACCTCCCTCACTGCTGTCTGCCGTGGCAGAACGATTATTGAACGCCCGCTCGGGGGAGTGTCATGTTGAACAAACTGCCTGTGTCAGCACAACTTACTGCACATATATGAGGCACTGCATTAAATCGTAGCAATAAGGATGCGTACCGACAAGATATTTCTGCATTGGAACATTACAATCCGGCGCGCGCATGCCACACTCGATAACGCCTTGTACACACCCCTTGTCGGAACGTCATGAAAGGCCGATTCCGCCGGCTTGTCCGGTTGAGTTCGTACCGTCACAAAAGTCCCTGTCTTATAATGAGATGGATCAACACTGTGAGTCAGCATGAAATCCCAAACCGATTCGAAGTCCTCTTCCCCGAAGAAATCTGGCGCCAAGCGCCTGGTCCTGTGGACCTTCGGCGCCATCGCCGGCCTGGCCCTCACGGGCGTGCTGCTGGTGGTGTTCGCGCTGGCGATGGCCTACCCGAACCTGCCGGCGCTCGACACCATCACCGATTACCGTCCGAAGATGCCGCTGCGGATCTTCACGGCCGATAACGTCCTGATCGGCGAGTTCGGTGAAGAACGCCGGACCCTGGTGCGCTTCAAGGACATCCCCGACGTCATGAAGAAGGCCGTGCTCTCGATCGAGGACGACCGCTTCTACCAGCACGGCGGCGTCGACTACATGGGCATCCTGCGCGCGGCCCTGCACAACGCGACCAGCGGCTCGCGCCAGGGCGCCTCGACCATCACCCAGCAGGTGGCGCGCAACTTCTTCCTGTCGTCGGAACAGACCCTCAAGCGCAAGGCCTACGAGGCCCTGCTGGCCTGGAAGATCGAGAAGAACCTGACCAAGGACCAGATCCTCGAGGTCTACATGAACCAGATCTACCTGGGCCAGCGCGCCTTCGGCTTCCAGTCGGCGGCCCAGATCTATTTCGGCAAGGACCTGCGCGACATCACGGTGGCCGAAGCGGCCATGCTGGCCGGCCTGCCGAAGGCGCCGTCCGCCTACAATCCGGTGGTGAACCCGACCCGCGCCAAGACGCGCCAGCAGTACATCCTGCAGCGCATGCATTCGCTGGGCTACATCACCGATGCCCAGTTCGAGCAGGCGAAGAACGAGGAACTCAAGATCAAGTCGGACAGCACCGCTTTCGGCGTGCACGCCGAGTACGTGGCCGAGATGGCGCGCCAGCTGGTCTACGAACAGTTCAAGGAAGACACCTACACCCGCGGCCTGAACGTGTTCACCACGATCACCAAGGCCGACCAGGACGCGGCCTACCTCGCGGTGCGCCGCGGCGTGATGGACTACGAGCGCCGCCACCCCTACCGCGGTCCGGAATCCTACATCGAGATCCCGAACGACAAGACCGAAGCCGACGAGGCGATCGAGGCGGAACTGGCCGAGAAGCCGGACAGCGACGACATCGTCGCCGCCGTCGTGCTGCAGGCCTCGCCGTCGAGCGTGACGGCGGTGCTGGCCTCGGGTGAGGAAATCAAGATCACCGGCAAGGGCCTGTCCTTCGCCTCGAACTGGCTGTCCGCCAAGGCGGCGCCGAACCGCCGCATCCGCCGCGGCGCGCTGATCCGCGTCATGCAGGAAGGCGGCGCGGACTGGAAGATCACGCAGATGCCGGCGGTCGAATCGGCCTTCGTCGCCGCGAGCACCGAGGACGGCGCGATCAAGGCCCTGGTCGGCGGCTTCGACTACAACCGGAACAAGTTCAACCACGTGACCCAGGCCTGGCGCCAGCCGGGTTCCTCGTTCAAGCCCTTCATCTACTCGGCCTCGCTCGAGCGCGGCCTGTCGCCCTCGACCCTGGTGAACGACGCGCCGATCTCGTTCGACGCCGGCCAGACCGGCGGCCAGCCCTGGGAGCCGAAGAACTACGACAACAAGTACGAAGGCCCGATGACGATGCGGCGCGGCCTGACCAAGTCGAAGAACATGGTCTCGATCCGCATCCTGAACCGCATCGGCGCCCGCTACGGCCAGGAATACGCGACCCGCTTCGGCTTCGATCCCGAGCGCAATCCGCCGTATTTGACGCTCGCCCTGGGCGCCGGCGCGACCACGCCGCTGCAGATGGCCGGCGCCTACGCGGTCTTCGCCAACGGCGGCTACCGCGTCAGCCCCTACCTGATCTCGAAGGTGACGGACAGCTCGGGCAAGGTGCTGTCGGAAGCGCGTCCGGAACGCGCCGGCGTCGAGGCGAACCGCGTGATCGACGCCCGCAACGCCTTCCTGATGGACTCGATGCTGCGCGACGTGGCGCGCTACGGCACCGCAGCGAAAGCCCAGCAAGCCCTGAAGCGCCCCGACATCGCGGGCAAGACCGGCACCACAAACGACTCGATCGACGCCTGGTTCGCCGGCTACCAGCCGAAACTGGTCGGCATCGCCTGGATGGGCTACGACCAGCCGAGGAACCTGGGCAACCGCGAAACCGGCGGCGGCCTGGCCCTGCCGATCTGGATCGGCTACATGCAGACCGCGCTGAAAGGCGTGCCGGTCGAGGAACGCGAAGCGCCGCCGGGCCTGATCATGATGGACGGGGATTATTACTACGCCGAGAACCCGCCGGGCACGGGCGTGCAGTCGCTCGACGTCGGTGCGCCACCACCGCCGGCCCAGCAGAAGGCGCAGGACGCGGTGCGGAACGAGTTGTTCTGATTGAAGTGATGGTGAAAGAATATTTCAGAAGGCATGCCCTGATGAAATATTCTTTCACCGCTTTTGTAGGGTGGGTTCTCGAACCCACGCGGTAGAGCATCTGCACACCGCACCACGTCCGCGATGCGCCCGCTTCCGTAGAGAAGGGCGTTTCGACTTTCAGCCGGGGGTACGGCGTGGGTTCAAGAACCCACCCTACTCCCTTTCACCGCTTTTGTAGGGTGGGTTCTCGAACCCACGCGGTAGCGCGTCTGCACACCCTAAAGTCTCCGCCGAGCGCCCGATTCCGCAGAGAATCGCGTTTCGACATGCCGCCGGGGTACGGCGTGGGTTCAAGAACCCACCCTACGCCTTCCGGTTTTTGTAAGGTGGACGCGGCCGGCGTAGGCACCCGTGTCCACGCGGTAGAGCCTTCGTAAACCGCACAGCCTCCGCCGTGCGCCCGATTCCGCAGAGAATCACGTTTCGACATGCCGCGGCGGTACGGCGTGGGTTCAAGAACCCACCCTACGGACAAGCTTACCCCAGCTTGACCGGCGCCCCGCCCTGCTGCGTGGCCAGATCCGACAGCGCCATATACAGTTCCGTATCGTCGCGGGTATTCCGCCACTCGTCGCCGACGCGCTTGTAGTGATAGCCGCCGGCGCGCGCCGCCACCCACATTTCCTGCAGCGGGGCCTGGCTGTTGACGATGATCTTCGAACCGTTGTCGATGAATTCGATCTCGAGCACGTTGCCGCTGCGCTTGCATTCGACATCGATGACGTCCTGGTCGTTCAGGTTGTCGAAGCAGCTTTCGATGCGGTCCAGCGTCGATTCGGCCAGGTCCAAAAATTCGGTTTCGGTCATGCTACACTCCAAGGTCTTAATCAAACCGTGATTCTAATCGTGAAGTCACCCATCGCGCTTCTTCCCGCCGCCGCGCTCGCCATTCTTGCCGCTTCCGCCCTGTCCGGCTGCGGCCAGACCGGCCCGCTCTACATGCCCACTCCGCCGGCCAAGCCCGCGAACGCCACGCTGTCCAGCACCCCGGTGATGAGCACGCCGGCCGCGATGCCGGACAACCAGGCCCAGGCGCGTCCCGCACCGGCAACGAAGCAGCAAGAACAATCCTCACCCGCCCCCGCACAATAAGCACATGTCGCATTTCTCGTACCAAGACGGCGTCCTGCACGCCGAAAGCACCCCATTGTCCCGCGTCGCCGAGGAATTCGGCACCCCGACCTACGTCTACTCGAAGTCGGCCCTGCTGAAGAACTTCGCCGCCTACGCCGACGCCTGCGCCGGCCGCGACGCCCTGGTCTGCTATGCGATGAAGGCCAACTCGAACCTGGCCATCCTCGACCTGCTGGCGCGCGAAGGCGCCGGCTTCGACATCGTCTCGGGCGGCGAACTGCTGCGCGTGATCGCCGCCGGCGGCGACCCGCGCAAGGTGATCTTCTCGGGCGTGGGCAAGACCGTGAGCGAGATGCGCCTGGCACTCGAAAACGACATCCTGTGCTTCAACGTCGAGTCGATCCCCGAGCTGCACCGCCTGAACGAGGTGGCCGGCAGCATGGGCAAGCGCGCGCCGGTCTCGCTGCG
Source organism: Massilia sp. (assembly GCA_003484545.1). Classification (GTDB taxonomy): domain Bacteria; phylum Pseudomonadota; class Gammaproteobacteria; order Burkholderiales; family Burkholderiaceae_D; genus Telluria. The sequence continues at coordinate 8,693 of DNCF01000396.1, forward strand.
CGTCAACCCGAACGTCGACGCCAAGACCCACCCGTATATTGCCACCGGCCTGAAGGCGAACAAGTTCGGCGTCGCCTTCGACGACGCGCTGGCGACCTACCGCACCGCCGCCTCGCTGCCGCACCTGGACGTGGTCGGCATCGACTGCCACATCGGCTCGCAGCTGCTCGACGACGCCCCGCTGCTCGAAGCGCTCGATAAACTGATCGAGCTGATCGACACCCTGCACGGCGAAGGCATCCATGTGCACCACCTCGACATCGGCGGCGGCATCGGCGTCGACTACGGCGCGGAAGGCGACAAGCCGCCGGTGCCGGTCGGCGACTACATCAAACGCCTGTTCGCCCGCATCGACGCCTGGCGCGCCGAACGCCACGCCGGGCAGCCGATCAAGGTGATCTTCGAGCCGGGCCGCTCGATCGTCGCCGACACCGGCGTACTGCTGACGTCCATCGAATTCCTGAAGCCGGGCGAAGAGAAGAGCTTCTGCATCGTCGACGCCGCCATGAACGACCTGATGCGCCCGGCGCTGTACGGCGCCTGGATGGGCGTGCAGCCGGTGGCGCCGCGTGAAGGCGCCAAGGTCACCTACGACGTGGTCGGTCCGGTCTGCGAATCGGGCGACTGGCTGGCGCGCGACCGCGAACTGGCGGTCGCACCGGGCGACCTGCTGGCGGTGATGACCGCCGGCGCCTACGGCATGACCATGGCCTCGAACTACAACACGCGCGGCCGCGCCGCCGAGGTCATCGTCGACGGCGACCGGATGCACCTGGTGCGCCGGCGCGAGAATCCGGAAGCGCTGTATGCGCTGGAGTCGATGCTGAAATAAGCCGCCGCCGAGTCATCTCCCATGAACGGAAAAATGCTCCAGTCTCGCGACTGGAGCATTTTTTTATCCGGCCGCGGCGCCGGTTATCGCCCGTCCGGGCCCGTCATCCTGTCCTTCAGCATGAAGAACAGGGTCAGCACGGCGGCAAACACCGGCGGGCCCCAATCGTAGATCCGCAACGGACGCGTTCCCATCGAGGTCGAGAAGGCCATGACGACCAGGGTCCAGGCGATGGCGACGCCGATCAAAATGAAGAAATCCTTTGCCGTGACTGCGCGCTTCATGGCTTGCTCCCTTGTCGAGGCGTGTTGAATACTGGAGTCCATGGAAAGGATGGCGCCGCTTTCACCACGAACAGCGAACGGAAATGCTTGCCGTAGGCAAGGATCAGCAAGCCGCACAGCAGCAGTTCCTGGGTGCCGGTGAACAGCTGCCTTGGGTGCGGGGAAACGAACAGGTTCAGGTAGGCGATCTGGAAGGCGATACCGGCCATGACCGCCAATGCCACGGGAGTCAAAATATTAAACAGCAGCATCGATCCCAGGACGATCTCGAGATATTTAATGAAGGGATAAAACCCGATATTGTTCATCTCGACCAGGTAAGGGCCGACCGCGCCGGCCTTGCTGAAATCGGGAATGACGCCGAACACGGCATAGTTGATGCCCGATTTTAAAAAATGGATCGCGTAGTAAAACCGCAGCCACATCACCAGGTACTTCCACGGCGCTTTTTCCGCACAAATCACGACGTCTCCTTTTATCGTTATTGAATTGATTCTGCGGGAATCAATCTATGCCGATGAAAGGATGGCATCAATGCTGGCGATGGCAAGGCTGTTATGCGGATCGGCGATGCGGCGCCGGGGGGGAAGCCTGCGCCCGCGCCTTCATCCGGCTCCAGTAAATCCGCAGCCCCAGCAGGACCGCCACGATGACCGCGAACAGCATCGGCTGCGCCAGGTTGTTCTTGGCCGCCTTCATCCACCAGAAATGCAGCACGGCCAGCGGCGCGACCAGGTAGATCAGCCGGTGCAGCCACTGCCAGCGCTTGCCGCCGAGGCGCCGGATCATGCCGTTGGTGCTGGTCGCGGCCAGGGGAATGAGCATCAGGAAGGCGATGAAACCGACCAGGATGAAGGGGCGTTTCGCCACGTCGCGCAGCATGCTGGCAACGTCGAAGAAATGGTCGAACCAGAAGAAGGCGATGAAGTGCAGCAACGCGTAGAAAAAGGCGAACAGGCCGAGCATGCGCCGCAGTTTCAGCAGCCAGTTCCAGCCCGAGAGGCGCCGCAGCGGCGTCACGGCGAGGGTGATGCAAAGCAGGTAGAGCGCCCAGTCGCCGCTTTGATGGGTGATGTAGGCGAGCGGATCGACCGGCACCCCTTGCACGACCTGCCACGCGCCCCACAGGAAGGGCAGCAAGGCCGCGACGAACAGCAGGACCTTGACCAGCGTGACCTGCTTTGCCGAAGGACCCGCCGCCATCAGAAGAACCGTTTCAGGTCCATGCCCGCGTACAGCGGCGCGACCTCGTTATAACCGTTGAACATCAGCGTATCGCGCTTGCGCTTGAAGAAGCCGTCTTCCCCGATGCGGCGCTCGGTGGCCTGCGACCAGCGCGGGTGGTCCACGTTCGGGTTCACGTTCGAATAAAAGCCGTATTCGCGCGGCGCCGAGACGTTCCAGGCCGTCTTTGGCTGGTCGCGCGTAAAACGGATGCGCACGATGGACTTCGGCGACTTGAAGCCGTACTTCCAGGGCACGACCACGCGCACCGGCGCGCCATTCTGGTTCGGCAGCACCTGGCCATACATGCCGACGGTGAGCAGCGCCAGCGGATGCATGGCCTCGTCGATGCGCAGGCCCTCGACATAAGGCCAGTCGAGCACGCCGCTCCTCAGGCCCGGCATCTGCGAACGGTCGGCCAGGGTCGTGAATTCCACGTACTTGGCGTTGCCGGTCGGCTCGACGTGCTTGATGAGGTTGGACAGCGAATAGCCGACCCAGGGGATCACCATCGACCAGCCTTCGACGCAGCGCAGCCGGTAGACGCGTTCCTCGAGCGGCGCCAGCTTGATGAGGCTGTCGATGTCGAGGCGCATCGGCTTTTTCACCTCGCCCTCGATCGCCACCGTCCACGGCCGCGGGCGCAAGGTGTGCGCGTTCTCGGCCGGGTCGGACTTGTCGAGGCCGAATTCATAGAAATTGTTGTAGTTGGTGGCGTCGCGGAAGGCGGTCTGCTTCTCGGTGGTCGAGAACGCCGCATTGGTTTTCGCGGCCAGCTTCTGTGCGGCAGGCGCGGCGTTCTGCGTGGAGACGCCCTGGGCAAAGGCTTCGCGATTCGCCATTTCCCACAGCGCGCTGCCGACGGCGGCGCCGGCGGCGATGCGGGCGATGAATTTGCGCCGCTCTTCATACACCTCGCGCGGCGTGATTTCGGAAGCGAAAGGCCGGTCCAGGCCGTTCGGATTGCGTTTGATGAGCATTGGGGACTCCGCGGGCAATTGAACTTGTACCTTACACCATTGCTCGTCGAACTGCCGGCCGCGTGGATGATCGGTGATGTCCCGGGAGTGTTTCGGCAAACAATCGGGCGCGGAGGCGCGGCGGACGGTTGAACGCGCGGGCGGCTCGTCATCCAGGCCCCCGGCCTGGACTACCCCACGCGTTCAACGCACCGCTGCGTACCTCGACATCAGAGCTCGCCGTACGAATGCAGCCCCGACAGGAACATGTTCACGCCCAGGAAGGCAAAGGTCGTCACCAGCAGGCCCACCAGCGCCCACCAGGCCGCCATGCGGCCGCGCAGGCCGTTGATCAGGCGCAGGTGCAGCCAGGCCGCGTAGTTGAGCCAGACGATCAACGCCCAGGTTTCCTTCGGATCCCAGGACCAGTAGCCGCCCCAGGCCTCGGCCGCCCACAGCGCGCCCAGGATGGTGGCCACCGTGAAGAAGGCGAAGCCGATCGAAATGGCCTTGTACATGACGTCGTCCAGCACTTCCAGCGAAGGCAGGCGGTCGGCCAGGATGCCGTGGGATTTCAGCAGGTAGGCGGTGCCGACCATGGCGGCCAGGGCGAAGGTGCCGTAGCCGATGAAGTTGGCCGGCACGTGGATCTTCATCCACCAGCTCTGCAGCGCCGGCACCAGCGGCTGGATCGTGGCGGCGTCGCGCGACACCGTGTACCAGAGCAGGAAGGCCACCGAAGCGCCGATGATCAGGAGGACAAACGCGCCGAGCTGGCGGGTGGCGTAGCGTTCCTCGTAATACAGGTAGAACAGCGCCGTGATCAGCGCGAACAGGATGAACACTTCGTACAGGTTCGACACCGGGATGTGGCCGACGTCCGGCCCGATCAGGTAGGACTCGAACCAGCGCACCATCATGCCGGTGAAGCCGAGCACCACGGCGGCCCAGCACAGGCGCGAGCCGATCGCGGCGCCCGAGTCCGAGCGCGACAGCAGGCCGATCCAGTAGAACACGGTCGAGAACACGAACAGCGCGCTCATCCACAGGATGGCCGACTGGCTCGACAGCATGTACTTGAGGAAGAATTTCTGGTCGGCCGCCGCCAGCGAGCCGTCGTACAGCGACACGCCCCACAGCGACAGCAGCGCGACCAGCGGGATCAGCCAGCGCACCGGCTTCCAGTGCCAGCCGAGCGCGGCGAAGGTCGGCGCCGACAGCAGCAGGATGGCGCGCTCGTAGCCGTCCATGAAATGGGCATAGCGGTTCAGCGCAAAGAGCGCGGCGGCCAGCAGGCCGGCGCCATACAGCCAATCGATGCTGCTCAAGCGCCGGAAATAGCCGGGCGTTTCCTTGTAGGTAACCGACGAGGTCGGGCTTGGTCGGGATGCTTCCATCATGTCCTCCAGTGCCTTCAGCTTATAGAGTGCCGGCAAGCGCCAGCTTACGCCGATTGCGGCAGCTTGGCCGCCAGGTCAGCAAATTCTTTCTCGAAATCCAGCGTCTTGCGTTGCGTGCTCATCGCCATCAGCGCATGCGCGCCCTCTCCATTGCTCCGGACCCACACCCATAGGCGCCGTTCGCGGATGTAGAACATGGCAAAAATGCCGGCGGTCAGCAGCACGCAGCCGAGATAGACGATCTTCTTGCCGGGCGAACGCGTCACCTGCAGCACCGACGCCTTGACCTCGTGGAACTCGTCGAGCTGCAGGTAGACCGGTGCGCCGTAGAAGAAGCTGTCGGACAGGGCATTCGTCGCCAGCTGCAGGAAGCGGCCGTGCTTGTCTCTGGCCTCGATCGGCGCCTCGCCGTCGCGCACGCGCGCGGCCTGCCACAGTTCCCACAGCACGCCGTTGAGCATCTTGATGAAGACGTTGGCCGCCTTTTCCTGCTCGGCCGCCGGGATCTTTTCCAGGAACTGGGCGACGGCGACGAAGCCGCCCGGCGTGCCCTCGCCGGCGAAGATGCCCAGGGTGCGCTCGGCCGAGTCGCGCAGCTGGTCGCCGAAGCCGGGTTGCGAAGCCTGGCC
>DNCF01000223.1:0-125 GCA_003484545.1 Massilia sp.
CGATCATGTGCATCCCTTCTTCCGGTTGAAATGCTGGTGCTCGAACTTCTGCTGCGGGTGGTGCTGTTACATGTGTTGAGATCCGTCTTTGTGCTTACTTGTTTCGCTTGTCGAAGGGCGTAGGG
>DNCF01000223.1:299-20697 GCA_003484545.1 Massilia sp.
TCGAAGGGCGTAGGGTGGGCTCTCGAGCCCACGCGGTCGTGCTCATGCATACCGCGCGAGTGATCCTGGCTCGCTCGTCCGCATTTCGGTATTGGCAAGCCCACATAGCTCGATCCTCATGCGCCGTACCGCGTGGGCACGAGTGCCCACCCTACGAAACCGCGCGGACGCCAGCCGCGCAGGCTTCGCTTACTTCATCTGCGGGAACGCGAACTCCACCCCTGCGCTCGCCGTATTCGGCCAGCGCTGCATCACCGCCTTGTGGCGCGTATAGAAGCGCACGCCTTCCGGCCCGTAGGCATGGTGGTCGCCGAACATGCTGCGCTTCCAGCCGCCGAAGCTGTTGAAGGCCATCGGCACCGGCAGCGGCACGTTCACGCCCACCATGCCGACCTGGATCTGGCGCACGAATTCGCGCGCCACGCCGCCGTCGCGGGTGAACACGGCCACGCCGTTGCCGTATTCGTTGGCGTTGATCAGCTCCACCGCGCTGCCGACGTCGGGCAGGCGCACCACGCACAGCACCGGGCCGAAGATCTCTTCCTGGTAGATGCTCATCTCGGGCTTCACGTGGTCGAACAGGGTGCCGCCGACAAAGAAGCCGTTCTCGCGCCCGTCGACCTTGTAGCCGCGGCCGTCGACCACCAGCGTGGCGCCCTGCTCCACGCCCTCGCCGATCAGGCGCTCGATGCGCTGGCGCGCCGCCTGGGTGACCACCGGCCCCATCTCCATGCCCTCGCCCATGCCGTCGCCGATCTTGAGTTTTTTCGTGCGCTCGGCCAGCGCGGCCACCAGCTTGTCGCCGGCGTCGCCGATGGCCACCGCCACCGAGATCGCCATGCAGCGCTCGCCCGCCGAGCCGTAGGCGGCGCCGATCAGGGCGTCGACCGCCACGTCCATGTCCGCGTCCGGCATGACGACCATGTGGTTCTTGGCGCCGCCCAGCGCCTGCACCCGCTTGCCGGCAGCGCTGCCGCGCGCATAGATATATTCGGCGATCGGGGTCGAGCCCACGAAAGAGATGGCCTGCACGTCGCGGTGATCCAGCAGCGCGTCGACCGCGACCTTGTCGCCCTGCACCACGTTGAACACGCCGTCCGGCAGCCCGGCTTCCTTCAGCAGGCGCGCGTGCAGCAGCGAAGGCGAGGGGTCGCGCTCGGAGGGTTTCAGCACGAAGGTGTTGCCGCAGGCGAGCGCCACCGGGAACATCCACATCGGCACCATCACCGGGAAGTTGAACGGCGTGATGCCGGCCACCACGCCCAGCGGCTGGCGCATCGACCAGGCGTCGATGCCGCGCGCGATCTGGTCGGTGAACTCGCCCTTGAGCATCTGCGGGATGCCGCACGCGAACTCGATCACCTCGATGCCGCGCGCGACTTCCCCTTGCGCGTCGCTGAAGGTCTTGCCGTGCTCGCGCGTGATGAGGCGCGCGAATTCGTCGGTGTGCTGCTGGCACAGCTGCAGGTACTTGAACAGGATGCGCGCACGGGCCAGCGGCGGCGTGGCCGCCCAGGCCGGGAAAGCGGCGCTGGCCGCGAACACGGCGGCGTTCACTTCATCGACGCTGGCCAGGGTGACGCGGGCGCAGGGCTCGCCCAGGGCCGGGTTAAAGACGTCGGCGTAGCGGTCGCCCGCCGTGTCGACCACATGGCCGCCGATGAAGTGGCCGATGATCTCGTGTTGGTTCATGTGTCTACTCTTCTTTTCTAGTCCAGGTTTTTCAGTACGTTGGCCAGCTTGCCGAACAATTCGTCGATATGCTGTTTTTCGAGGATGAGGGGCGGCGACAGCGCGATGATGTCGCCGGTGGTGCGGATCAGGATGCCGTCGGCAAAGGCGCGCTTCAGGGCCTGGTAGGCGCGCGCGCCGGGCTTGCCCGGGATCGGTTCGAGCTCGATGCCGGCGACCAGGCCGATGGTGCGCAGGTCGATCACGTGCGGCAGTCCCTTCAGGGCGTGCACCGCGTCCTCCCAGTAGGGCTGGATTTCCTTCGCGTGGTCGAGGATCCGCTGCTCCTTGAACACCTCGAGCGTCGCCAGCGCGGCAGCGCAGGCGACCGGGTGGCCCGAATAGGTATAGCCGTGGAACAGCTCGATGCCCGCCGGCGCCTCCATGAAGGCGTCGTGGATGTGGCGCTTGGTGAAGACCGCGCCCATCGGGATCACGCCATTGGTCAGGCCCTTCGCGGCCGTGATCATGTCCGGTTCGACGTCGAAGTAGTCGGCCGCGAACGGCGTGGTCAGGCGGCCGAAACCGGTGATCACCTCATCGAAGATCAGCAGGATGCCGTGCTTGTCGCAGATCTGGCGCAGCTTCTTCAGGTAGCCTTTCGGCGGCACCAGCACGCCGGTGGAGCCGGACACCGGCTCGACGATGACGGCGGCGATGGTCGATGCGTCGTGCAGTGTGACCAGGCGTTCGAGTTCGTCCGCCAGCTCGGCGCCGAAATCCGGCTCGCCGCGCGAGAAAGCATTCTTCAGCAGGTTGTGCGTGTGCGGCAGGTGGTCCACGCCCGGCAGCAGCGGGCCGAAGCTCTTGCGGTTCGGGCCGATGCCGCCCACCGACAGGCCGCCGAAACCGACGCCGTGGTAGCCGCGCTCGCGCCCGATCAGCCGGGTGCGCCCGCCCTCGCCGCGCGCCTTGTGGTAGGCCAGCGCGATCTTGAGCGCGGTGTCGACCGCCTCGGAACCGGAGTTGGTGTAGAAGACGTGGCCGAACTTGTGGCCGGTGTAGTCCATCAGCTGCTCGGCGAGGTCAAAGGCGGCCGGGTGACCCATCTGGAAGGTGGGCGCGAAGTCGAGCTGGCCGATCATCTCGCGCACCGCGCCCACAATGCGCGGCTGGGCATGGCCGCAGGGAACGCACCACAGGCCGGCGGTGCCGTCGAGGATCTGGTTGCCGTCGACATCCTTGTAGTACATGCCTTCGGCCGAGACCAGCAGGCGCGGATCGGCCTTGAAGTCGCGGTTGTTCGTGAAGGGCATCCAGAATGCGGACATCGACTTGGGTCTGGACTCGTTCATGCAGGCTCTCCCTTTGTTTGCAGCCCGTAAAGGGCTGGATGGCAAAACGACGAGGCAATCATAGCAATGTGCGCGTCCGCGCCGCGAAAGTAAAGCCGGCAGGCGCCAGACCCGTCAGCTTGCACAGGAGTGTGCGTTGCAAAAATGCAAAAAGAAGCTAACGATCCGTTACTATAGACGCGCTGTGTCACTTCGTCATAGCGAATTGCGTATAGCCGAAGTCAACAGCGGAAACGCTACATGCTAAAGCACTTGACTGATCACCAGTGCCAAAATGCCAAGACGTTTGATCCAACGCAAGCCCAACCATTGTCCAGAGACCGTCATGTCCGAGCCCTTGCCTCCTGTCTCATTGCCTCCTGTATTGCACACCTCCCGTCTGGCGCTGCGGCCCTTCTCCGACGCCGATGCCGCGCACCTGCTGGGCATTTTTGGCGATCCCGAGGTGGTGCGCTACTGGTCGACCGGCGCCTGGACCGACATCGCCCAGGCCGAGGCGATGATCGCCGAAGCCCGGCAGGCTTACCGGGACGGCGGCCTGTATCGCTACGCGATCGCCCTGCGCGACACCGACCGGCTGATCGGCGTTTGCAACCTGCGCGGATTCTTCGAGCAGAACCGGCGCTGCGAGCTCGGCTACGCGCTGGCGCGCGACCACTGGGGCCAGGGCTACGCGGCCGAGGCGCTCGAGGCGCTGCTCGGCCATGCCTTTTACGAGCTCGACATCAACCGGATCGAGGCCGACATCGACCCGCGCAACGACGCCTCGGCGCGCCTGCTCGAAAAGCTCGGTTTTCGCCGCGAGGGCTACATGCCCGAGCGCTGGATCGTGCACGGCGAGAAGGCCGATACCGCCTTCTACGGCCTGCTCCGACGCTACTGGGACGAGCGCGCGGGGTCCCGTTCGTCCGCCCACGCTACCGCTTGAACCATGAATTCCACGCTTCGTCGCGACGGGCTCGCGCGAGCGCGGCCGTGGGCATACAGTGCGCCTATCCGAACTTCTTTCATCAGGAGCAGTCGCATGAAAACCACCACCTTCCGTAGCTTTGCCGCCGAACTCGAAGACGCCGCCGAGGCCTGCCTGCGCACCGTCCGCGGCGGCCTGCGCACCTTCTCGGCCCTGCCCTGGCCGGCCCTGCTGCTGGCCGCCGTGCTGGTGGCCTGCGCGATCACCGTCATTCCGCTGGCCTTGACCCTGTTCGCGATTTTCCTGGCGGTGAAGTACGCTGTACTGGCCATCAACAGCGACAAGAAGACGCCGATCGAGGAGTAACAGTGCAGGCAAGCCAGATCAACCGGGTTGTCGACCTCATGCGCGAAGCCTTCGCCGAAGCGAGCAAGCTCTGGTGGGCGTTCTTCGACTGGCTTGCCGTCGTCGAGTGGCGCCAGCTGTACCTCACCTGGTTCCTCGCGATCGTGTTCTTCATCATCGTGAACACGCCCGAGCCCGCGTTCTGGTACGTCTTCATCTCCTTCGGCGTCAAGGTCCTGGCGGGCGGCAAGCGCCGCGCCGAGCTGGTGGCGCGCGACGCCACCCTGAAAGCCGACGTCGCCACCCTCGAGCGGCGCCTGACCGAAGCGCAGATGGCCGCGCTGCAGGCGCAGGTCGAGCCGCACTTCCTGTTCAACACCCTGGCCCTGATCGGCCGCCTGATCGAAACCGACCCGCCCGAGGCGGCCAAGGTCCACGCCCACCTGATCGCCTATTTGCGCTCGGCCTTGCCGCAGATGCGTTCCTCGGGCGGCGCCACGCTCGGCAAGCAGCTCGACCTCTCGAAAGCCTACCTCGCCATCATGCAGGCGCGCATGAAGGAACGCCTCGCCGTACGCTTCGAGGTACCGGACTTCCTCGGCAGCGCCCCCTTCCCGCCGATGATGCTGCAAACGCTGATCGAGAACGCCATCAAGCACGGCCTGGAACCGAAGATCGAAGGCGGCACCATCCTGGTCCGCGCCCAGGTCGACGGCGCCATCCTGGTCGTCGACGTCTGCGACGACGGCGTCGGCATCGACCTGCATGCCGACGAAGGCGTGGGCCTCGCGAATATCCGCGAGCGCCTGCAGCTGCTGTACGGCGGCCAGGCCGAACTCGTGATTGAAGCGCCGCCCGGCGGCGGCGCCTGCGCCTCGGTGCGCATACCGTACAAGATGATGGAGGACGCATGATCGCTTCTGCCCCCACCGCCCTGATTGCCGACGACGAGGCGCCGATGCGCGAGCAGTTGCGTGCGCGGCTGCAGGAAGCCTGGCCCGGGCTGCAGATCGTGGCCGAAGCGGCCAATGGCGTCGAGGCCGTGGAGCTGGCCACGCGCTTCAAGCCGCAGATCGCCTTCCTCGACATCCGCATGCCCGGCATGGGCGGCATCGAAGCGGCGCGCCAGCTCTACAACCGCTGCCACATCGTGTTCGCCACCGCCTACGACCAATACGCGGTCGACGCCTTCGAACACGGCGCCATCGACTACCTGCTGAAACCCGTCACCGCCGAACGCCTGGCGACCACCTGCGAACGCCTGCGCCGGCGCCTGTCCCAGGCACCGCAAGACATCGGCTCGCAACTGGCGCAACTGAGCAGCCTGCTGCAACAGCAAGGCGCCAGCCCGAAGCGCAGCTACCTGCGCTGGATCCAGGCCCAGGTCGGCGGCAGCCTGCGCATGATCAGCACGCGCGAGATCCTGTTTTTCCAGTCGGACGAAAAGTACACGCGGGTCCAGACCGCCACCGCCGAGCTTTTGATCCGCAAGACGCTCAAGGAGCTGGCCGACGAGCTGGATCCGGACGAATTCTGGCGGATTCACCGCTCGACCCTGGTACGGGTCGATGCGATTGCCGAGGTGTCGCGCGACATGCGGGGGCGGCAGATGCTCAGGGTGCGGAATTATCCGCATGAGCTGGAGGTGAGCAGGAATCACTCGCATTTGTTTCAGCAGATGTAAAGCGGCTGAGTGCATTTATAAGTCAGCCTTTACACAAACACCCGTGGTGCTGCCTCGCTGCCGCTCTGAGATCGTTTATTCGAGCCGAATGCATCGCTTACTAGCAGACGAGTTATCAGTTCATGTCAAGTGGCGCATTTACGGGTAAGTGCGCTGGCATGCATTTCAACCAAAGCACATACAGTTTTCAGGGACCGTTACCAGCTATACGAAACAATGCAAGCTATCCGGATTGTGGGCATAAAAGTGAAAGTCAGGTGAAAGTGACTACCATAGTGCCATCGAACCATCTCACCTATCGAAATACTTGCTCAGCGGACCTATATTTACTTACGAGATCAACATACACTTCTTTACCTGTCGCCCGCCTTATCCGAAATGGGTACAAATAAAAAATTAGGTAAGCCCGAACAGCAAGCCCGATGCTCATCCAACTTACTGGCAGCATGGCTATTAGCAAGAAAATGTGGACAAATGGCATCCCCATGAAGGCACAGATCGTGTCCATCACCGGCATCATCAACAAAGCTACCGCAATAAACAACACGAAATATCTATTTTGAGGTATTTGAGAAAATTTATAATGTTTGTCAAGTATGAAATCATCGCCTTTTCTCATATAATACGTCGCCTCCGCTTCTTCATCATAGATTAACGGCCGCAAGACTTTATCGCCAAAAATGCGCCTATACAGCCTGACAAAGCGTCGACACCAAATAAAATGGCTAACCCCATAAAATATTACGATGATGATTTTCACCGAATGCGGGGATCCACCGTAGAGCAACATTGCCAATAAGGGCACCAGAGCCAAGAAGGAAATACTTCCCAGGCACAGCAAGGAAACTCCGTAGTAGTAAGCTTTCCATCCCCAACGAAATATTGCGGAGACCAAAGCCAGCACTATTGAAATAAAAAAGATCGCACTAACCATCAGGACAATCGGGTTATCGACAAGCCTGACGTTTGGAGCTGCCCCATAGGCTAACGGAATACTGAGAAGAGTCAAGACGCCCAAAGTAAAAGCGCTAAAACCGGCAAATTTCGACGGCCTCAGAAATACTGGATTAGTCTCATCAAGATTCCTCAAAACGAAACCTCCTCATAATCCCACAACAGCTTCTTCTTTAAATAGTACCAATGGTACTCGACACTCCGTCTCATCCGCTCAGCTAATAATGCAGAGAGACCACCTTGATTCGACTCTCCACCTATCGCCTCACCCAGCTTCTTATCTAGAAGCTCAACACCATAATTGACAGCAACTCCGACCCCTACTGTCATAGCACCGATAGCGATCACAGATAAACTCGCCCCCATGAAAAACATGATGAACATAACGATGCAGGCCACAATCGCTACTACTATCGCAGCGCTGAAAATCGCCTTGAGCAGCCCCATCAACAAGGTGGACGCTAGATCGTAACCATCCTTGGCAATATCATTTTTCCACTCAGCCATTGCTGTCGAACTGCTAAAAATAAAACTGACGAGTGCGTTCCCTTTAAAGGTTCCGGCAACTCCCTTGATTGCTGCGTTGAACACACTACCGTTTTTACCGACACCACAGAAGATGCTGGTGATCCGATCATGCCCTGAACCAAAGCCGCCTGGGCCAAAGACCGTATTATATTTACTGTAGCCGGAAAAATAATATCTTACTTTCCCTCTAACGTAGTGAATGGTAGCTTTCACTAATTTGAAGCCTTGCTTCGTCCTCCCATCAAGACTCGCTCTCAACCATTCCCAGTTATCCCGTGTGTACGCAGCAGCGCCCGCTAGCTGAGCCAACAACCAGTTACGCGTCGCGATATTAAAGGGATCAAAATCAGAAAATCCGGTATCTCCTCCGCCATTTTTGAGCCCATTCCAAATGTCGGTCGGCATACCTTTTAAGTCACCCTCGATAACACATATTACTGTGCAATCTTCCTCCACTGGCGCCGCGAGCGACTGCGGAGCGTTAAAATTTGATGGGTGCGAGAACTTTGCCTGTTGAGCTGGCCGGCCTTTTTTCGACTCAGGTGACTCGGACGGTGGACCAAGTGAGACGATGATAGGATCCGGCTTAACCGTTGGATCGCCATTATATTGCTGAACATCGAGCTTTTGTGGCTCAAATTTCAATACAAGCTTTCCTGCTGATTTTAGCAATAACTCACCTTTAAAATCTCGAGAAACCCACAGATGCAAACGAATTCCATCATTGAACGAGACACTCGCCTTACCTCTCCCGGGAATAAGCCTTTTCTCATCTGCGTGGTAGAAATCCGATCCATTGGACTCAACCGTATACTGCCTACCATTGCCCAATCTTATTTCAAAAATAACGTCGCGATGTTTTCTTAAAACGACTTTTATTTTGTCGGCTGAACGCCAGCACTGAACTTGCTCACCGGGCAGATCGATGCAAACGCTCTGCGATTGATCAGAGGGCGTTTGCTTTGCAGTCCTCGTCATGCGTCATCTCCTCAAGAAAACATTCAGGATGAGCGTGTTGGCGCCAGATGCGGCCTTACCTGCGTCGTGGCTGCCTTGCTCCAAACGGCCCTAATGGAACGTTCTTTAAAACTGCCTTTCCGTCACCATCCAGAACAGCCGACTTTTCTAGTCCACCTGAAAATTTCAGTGAAATTGGTTCTTCACGAAGAACGTTACCAGTCGCGTCGACATATTGAATTTCCAAGTCTCGTTTTAGATTTAATTCGGAAACTTTCATCGCGATCTGAGCACTTGAAATGCTTACGGGTCCAGCCAGCTCTTTCTTGGTGGCCTTGAAGTCCACCTTGCCCGGCGCATGCACCTCGATATTTCCCCCTTCGAGCTTGATATACGCCCCCTGCGCCGTCAGCAGCACATGCTTCTTCGGCGCGCTGATCGAGACCGTCTTGGTGACGCTTGCCACCGTCACGGTCTTGTCGGCGACGAACGAGGTCAAGCCGGACTGGCTCTGGCTGCTCCACTTCCCGCTGGCCGCATGCAGCTTGAGCCCCACCTCCTGGTTCGGCTTCGCCTTGTTCCCTGCCTTTCCGTAGCTGAACAAGCTGATGCCGCGCGCGACTGTCGTGAACGCATTCGCCTGCGCCACGACGCCGATATCCTGCCCGGCGCTCACGCTGCCCGTCGTCCCGGCCGCCAGTACAGCGCTTGCCGGCGTCGCCGCAACGATCCCGGCGGGGCTCGCCAACTGCAAATGCGGCTCGCGGTAGGCGTCAACCTTCCCCTGTCCGTCCGCGCCGGCGACCACCGAGGAAACGACTTCCAGGCTGTGCCCCATCTCCTTGATGGCCGCCAGCTCGGCTGGCTCCTGCTCGTCCTTCAACTTCGCGTTGTGCTTCTGCGCCTGCGCCGCCAACCCGATCTGCAGCTGATTGCTCTCCTCGATCTGCCCCTGCGCCTCGCGCGAATCGAGCTGGCTGCCGCCGGCGCCGCGACGCGCATCCGACGACAGCAGCATGCCCTTCCCGGCCCGCACCGCTGCGCTGTGCGCCGTCTTCAGCTCGGCGCCGAAGCCGGCGGGGCCCAGGCGCGCGTTGTCGCTCTGGTGCCGCAGATGTCCCAGGTTCAGTTCGGCCGAACCGTCGTGCGCCCTGCCGTGGCGCTGCAGGACCAGGCGGGGCTGGCCCGCGCTGTCGTCGAACACCAGCTGGTTGTAGGCGCCGGCGCCGCCCTGGCTGTCGCGCATGGCCTGGCTCTTGAAACCCGAGAGCACCGCCGGATGCGCGTGTCCAGCCGCCTCACCCGGGAACCACGGCGGCGCATTGCCCGTGGCCGCACCGGCGCCATAGGTGGCCTGGTTGTGCTGCGCATCCTGCTGTCCGCGTCCGTTGTACAGGCAGCCGATCACCACCGGCCGGTCGATGTCGCCATCGAGGAAATCGACCAGCACTTCCTGGCCGACGCGCGGCACCATGTTGCTGCCCCAGTTCGCGCCGGCGACTGGCGTCGCGACGCGGACCCAAGTGCCCGCCGTGTCGTTGCCGGGCGCGCTGGTGTGTCCTTCCGGACGCGGATGGTCCATGCGGCTGTGGCTGTTTGAACCGCGCTGCCAGTGGAACTGGACCTTGATGCGGTGGTCGCGGTCGGTGTGGATGACGGCGTCGGCCGGCCCGACCACGATCGCGCTCTGCTGGCCATGCACGGTCGGGCGCGGATGCAGCAGCTGGCCGTGCGCATCCAGGCCGCTGCTGCGGTAAGGAAGGTTAGCGGGCAAGGCATCGATCCGATTGCGGTAGAGCGGGCGTTCGCCAGTCCCCTCTCCGACCGCATGCATGCCGGGCTCGGCGTCGATGGCTGCCGCGACCGCGCCCTTGCCCAAGGCGCGATGCACCCTGCCCAGCACCTCGGCAGTCAGGTTGTTGTGCATGAGGTGAACCACGCGCACGATCGCGAAGCTGCGCTCGGCGTCCGTGCGCGCCCCGTCGAAGCGCGCATGGCCGTGCAGGGAAAACGTCGTACCGGGTGCGAAGCTGCGGACGGTGCCGGCGGCAACGTGCACCTGGCGCGTCGTTTCCAGCGCTTCGATCTGGCGGGTAGCGATGCGCTCGCCTTGCTCGCGGTCCGGCCAGGCGTAGACGCCGGGCGCATCGCGGCTGACCAGGTGTGCCGGATGCTCGCCGACGCCGGCGGCCGCGACCTGGCGCTGGCGCAGCGTGCGGTAGTCCCAGCTGCCCATCTCGACCGCATTGGTGCGCAGGCGCGATTCGGTGCGCCAGCGGTCGATGCTGTCGGCGCGCATGACGGCGCCCGGCCGGGTGAACTGCACCGCAGGCTGGGCGTTCGGCCTGATGGCGCCATTGTGGTCGGCGATGACCATGGTGTGGCTGCCGAGCGCTGGATGGTCCGGGTCGCCAGCGTGCTCGAAGAAGTAGAACAATCCCTCCTCGTGCATCAGCCGCTCGGCGAAGGCCAGGTCGCTTTCCTGGTATTGCGTGCACAGGCTGCGTTTCGGATACCTGCCGCGATCGGCGATCTCGTAGCGCCATGCGGGCGCCAACCTGCTCCGGCCCTGGTAGCCGGCGAAGACCGCGTCGAGAATGTCGAAGACCGTCATGTCCTGGAACACGCGGCTGTCCCGGCCGTATCGGAGGAAGGCGCTCCAGGGCTGGAGGGTCAGGTGATAGCGGGCGAAGCCGCCGTTGGCGCCGCTCATCCGCACGGTCGTGACGTGGCCGTGGAAGGGGCGCGGCGCATCGCGGCGCGTGGCGGTCAGCAGTTGCAGCAGGGCCGGCTGGCCGACCAGGGTTTTCAATGCGAGATGCGCGTCCTCGCACAGGGCGTCGATCCGGAAGACGTAGCCCTGGCTGACCGCTTCCTCGCCGCGCACGCATTCGGCCAGCAGGTGTTCGCCCAGCGGCGTCGTCAGCCTGAGCAGGCGCGTGTCGTGCGTGTAGCGGCTCAGCGTTGCGGGAAGACCAGCGGGGGCGTGCTGCGGCATTGTCGATCTCCAGTGAATGCGGGACGCATGAGGCGGCGTCGCCGTGCGCAAGGGCAAGGCGAACCCAGCGATTACACTGCGAGATCGGCGGCCCGTTTTTGCGGCGGATCAGGTCAATTGCTGCCGCAACATACTGCTTCAGAGAAATCCGAATGCAACAGGTAGGTTTTGTAGGGTGGGTTCTTGAACCCACGCGGTGGTACCCATGCACACCGCCAGGTCGTCCGGAGATCGTAGGCGCATGCAGCCTGTTCGCAGCTGCCGCGATTGATCAAGCGCCGAACCGCGTGGGTTCAAGAACCCACCCTACGAGAACCCATGCCCGGTCGTTGGCAACTCACGCGCCGTACAAAAAAGCGCTGCTCCGCTTTCGCGGGCAGCGCTTGTCGCATCGACGGCACCGTGCCGAAGCACATGCGCCAGCCGGACGCTTTTTTGCTCAGATCACTTGTTCAGGTCCCATCCACCAAAGGCGTTCGGCAACTGGTCGGCCGCCGTGGTCTCGTGGATGTCGCCCTTCAGGTTGGTCAGCACGACCGGCAGCGCGTTGCCGCCCAGCTCGAGGATCACCTGGCGGCAGGCGCCACAAGGAGCGATCGGGCCGTCGGTCTGGCCGATCACCGCCAGCGCGGCGAAGTCGCCGGGCTTGTAGCCGTGGGCGATCGCCGAGAAGAAGGCGGTGCGTTCGGCGCAGTTGCACAGGCCGTAGGACGCGTTTTCGATGTTACAGCCGCGGAAGATGCGGCCGTCCTTGCATTCCAGGGCGGCGCCGACCTGGAACTTCGAGTAAGGCGTGTAGGCCAGTTCGCGCGCGGCGCGGGCTTCGTCGATGAGTTTCGCGTACTTCATGGAGGGACCTTATTCCGGACGGATGACGCGGTGGATCATCGGCTCGGCCGCCGGCTGCTCAAGGCCGATGCGGTAGGCTGCCTGCACCTGGCGCACGGCCTGCTCGGCCGCTGCCTGGGTGCGCGCGTGGACGGTGGCCAGCGGCTGGCCGACCTCGATCTTGTCGCCCAGTTCCACCAGGTTGGTGAGGCCGACGGCGAAGTCGATCGTGTCCTGCGGACGCACGCGGCCGCCGCCCAGGGCGACCACGGCCAGGCCCAGGCCACGGGTGTCGACCGAGCTCGCGTAGCCGGCTTCCAGGGCCGGCACCGGCACGATGACCGGCGCGGTTTCCAGGTGGGCGTCGGGCTTGTCCATCAGGTCGGCCGGGCCGCCCAGGGCGGTGACCATGCGCGCGAAGCGCTCGGCGGCTTCGCCGGAGTCGAGTGCGGCCTGCAGCTTGGCGCGCGCTTCTTCGGTATTTTGGGCCAGGCTCGAAATCACCAGCATCTCGGCGCACAGCGCCATCGTCACTTCATGCAGGCGCGCCGGGCGCGACTTGCCGGTCAGGTAGTCGATCGCGACGCGCACTTCCACCGCGTTGCCGGCGGCGTGGCACAGCGACTCGTTCATGCCGGTCAGGATGGCCGAGGTGCGGGTGCCGGCGCCATTGCCGACGCTGACGATGCTCTCGGCCAGTTCCAGCGATTTCTCCGGAGTCGGCATGAAGGCGCCGCTGCCCACTTTCACGTCCATGACGAGGGCGTCCAGGCCCGCCGACAGCTTCTTCGACAGGATCGAGCCGGTGATCATCGCCACCGACTCCACGGTCGCCGTGGTGTCGCGGATGCTGTAGAAGCGCTTGTCGGCCGGGGCCAGCTGGGCGGTCTGGCCGATGATGGCCACGCCCACGTCCTTCACGACCTGGCGGAATGTATCGGGGTCCGGCACCGTGCTGTAGCCCGGGATCGAGTCGAACTTGTCGAGCGTGCCGCCGGTGTGGCCCAGGCCGCGGCCCGAGATCATCGGCACGAAGCCGCCGCAGGCCGCGACCATCGGGCCGAGCATGAGCGAGACCACGTCGCCGACGCCGCCGGTCGAGTGCTTGTCGACCACCGGGCCGGGCAGGTTCAGCGACTTCCACTCCATGACCTGGCCGGAATCGCGCATCGCCAGGGTGAAGGCGACGCGTTCGTCCATGGTCATGTCGTTGAAGTAGACGGCCATCGCGAGCGCCGCGATCTGGCCTTCGGTGACGCTGCCGTCAGGGATGCCGCGAACAAAAAACTGGATTTCTTCCGCGGTCAGGATGCCGCCGTCGCGCTTCTTGCGGACGATTTCTTGGGGGAGGAACATGGGATGCTCGCCTCTCTGATTCAAATAATTCAAATGGACGCAACCGTATTGGCTGCGTCGAAAAACGACGTAGGGTGGGCAGCTTCGCTGCCCACGCGGTGATCGGTATCGGCTCCGAATTCGTGTCCGAACCGGCAAACGTCAACTATCGCCGCGTGGGCGGGGAACCCGCCCACCCTACCCGTCACATTCACACGCAACGGTCATTCATACCGATTCAAACGCCGTATGGAATCCAGACGTTTTTCACCTGGCTCGCGTGCTGCAGCACGCTACGACCGCAGGCCTGCTTGGCATCGAACCAGTCGCGGCCCTTGCCGCCGCCGACCCAGGTGCGCTTCAGCGTCTCGCTAGACAGCCGCTCGACTTCCGCGCAGCCTTCAAGCGAGCCGTCGTGACGCCACACCGCGTCCACGTCGCCGTGGGTCGCCAGGGTGCGCGCCAGCTCGTCGGCGGAACCCGTGACGATGTTCAGTGCACCGCCCGGCAGGTCCGAGGTGTCCAGCACCTGGTACAGGTCGGTGGCGGACAGCGGGTAGGCTTCCGACGGCACGGCCACCACGCGGTTGCCCAGCGCCAGCGCCGGCGCGACCAGCGAGATGAAGCCCAGCAGCGGGTTCTCGTTCGGGCAGATCACGCCGATCACGCCGACCGGCTCGTTCAGCGCGACCGTGATGCCGTGCATCGGCGGCTGGTGGGCCAGGCCGTCGTACTTGTCGGCCCAGGCTGCCCAGTAGAACAGGCGCTCGATCGAGGCCTGCACTTCACGGGCGGCGTCCTTCGCACCGGTCTGCGCGGCGATGCGCTGGGCGAATTCGTCGGCGCGGATCGCCAGGTTCTCGGCGATGTAGTACAGCACCTGGGCGCGGTTGTGCGCGGTGGCCTTGGCCCAGCCGGACGCCTTGTGCGCCGCTTCCACGGCATTGCGGATGTCCTTGCGGCTGCCTTCGCCCACGTCGGCCAGGAAAGCGCCGTTGGCGCCATGGATCGCACGGCTGTAGGCGCCGTCGGGGCGGGCCTGCTTGCCGCCGATGTAGAGCTTGGCGGTGCGGTCGATCGCGAACGGGCTGTCACCCTCTGCTGCCTTGACCTTGCCCTTTTCGGCGATCACCGGTGCGGCCGGGCGCGCGTCTTCGCTGCGGTGGGTCAGGTATTCGTACATGCCTTCCTTGCCGCCCTCGCGGCCGAAGCCCGATTCGCGGTAGCCGCCGAAGCCGCAGGCCGCGTCGAACTGGTTGGCGGTGTTGATCCAGACCACGCCGGCCTTGATCTGCGGCGCCACGTCCAGCGCCAGCGAGATCGATTCCGACCACACGCAGGCGGCCAGGCCATACACGGTGTTGTTGGCCAGCTGGACCGCTTCGCCCGGGGTGCGGAAGCTCATCGCGACCAGCACCGGTCCGAAGATCTCGGTCTGGGCGACCGAGGCCGAGGTCGAGGCGCCGGTGATCAGGGTCGGCAGGTACCAGGAGCCGGCTTGCGGTGCTTCGCAGGCCGGCTGCCAGATCTCGCAGCCCTCGGCGCGGGCCGCTTCCACCAGGCCGTGGATGCGCTGCTGCTGCACCGGGTCGACCAGCGCGCCGATGTCGTTCGATTTATCGAGCGGCGAGCCGACGCGCAGGTTCTGCATGCGCGCCTTGACCTTGGCAATGAAGCGGTCGTAGACCGATTCCTGCACCAGCAGGCGCGAGCCCGCGCAGCAGACTTGCCCCTGGTTGAACCAGATCGAGTCGACCAGGCCTTCGACGGCGGCGTCCAGGTCCGCGTCGTCGAACACGATGAAGGGCGACTTGCCGCCCAGTTCCAGCGACAGCTTCTTGCCGCTGCCGGCGGTCGCCTTGCGAATGATGCGGCCGACTTCGGTCGAGCCGGTGAAGGCCAGCTTGTCGATGCCCGGATGGTTGACGATGGCTTCGCCGACGCGGCCGTCGCCGGTGACGATGTTGACCACGCCTGCCGGCACGCCGGCCTGCTGGCAGATCTCGGCGAACAGCAGCGCGGTGAGCGAGGTGTACTCGGCCGGCTTGAAGACGACAGTGTTACCGGCGGCCAGGGCCGGGGCGATTTTCCACGCCAGCATCAAGAGCGGGAAGTTCCACGGCACGATCTGGCCGACCACGCCGACGGCGCGGTAGTCGGCGAATTCCTCGGCCTGCAGCGCGGCCCAGCCAGCGTGGTGGTAGAAGTGGCGTGCGGCCAGCGGCAGGTCGGCATCGCGCGTTTCGCGGATGGTCTTGCCGTTGTCCAGGGTCTCCAGTACCGCGAACAGGCGTGCGTGCTTTTGCAGCAGGCGCGCCAGCGCGTACATGACTTTTGCACGGCCATGGCCGCCGAGGGCGACCCAGCCCGGCTGGGCGCGGCGTGCGGCTTCCACGGCGCGATTGACGTCGTCCGAAGTCGCCTGGGTGACCTGCGCCAGCTCCGAGCCGTCGGCCGGGTTGTTCGAGACGAAGGTGTCGCTCGCTTCGGTCCAGGCGTTGTCGATGAAGAGGCCGAAACGGCGTCCATGCTGGTCCAGCCACGCCTGCGCTTCTTTGGTGGTTTCAGGAGCGGGGCCGTAATCCATAGTTTGCAGAATCTCTTTAATTGTTGGCATGACGAATCCGTTCGGTGTTTAAGGTTGCGCGTGGCGGTGGGCTGCCGAGTAGGCGCCGGTGACGTAGTGCTCGAGCTGGCGCTCGATGTCGGTCAGCAGGCTCGACGCGCCGATGCGGAACAGGTGCGGCTGCAGCCACTCGTTGCCCAGCTCTTCCTTCATCACGGTCAGGTATTGCAGGGCCGACTTCGCGGTGCTCACACCGCCGGCCGGCTTGTAGCCGACCATGAAGCCGGTCTGCTCGTAGTATTCGCGGATCGCGCGCACCATCACCAGCGACACGGGGATGGTGGCGTTCACGCCTTCCTTGCCGGTCGAGGTCTTGATGAAGTCGGCGCCGGCCATCATGCAGACCCACGAGGCTTTCGCCACGTTGTCCAGGGTGACCAGGTCGCCGGTGGCGAGAATGGCTTTCACGTGCGCGTCGCCGCAGGCCTGGCGGTAGGCGACCATTTCGTCGTACAGGGCCTGCCAGTTGCCGGTCAGGACGTGCTGGCGGGTGATGACGATGTCGATCTCGGTGGCGCCGGCGGCGACCGACAGTTCGATCTCGCGCACCTTGGTTTCCATGCTCGACAGGCCGGCCGGGAAGGCGGTCGACACGGCGGCGATCGGCAGGCGGCCCTGGATGATCTTCGCGGCCGGCTGGATCATTTCGTGGTACACGCAGACCGCGCCGGTCTGCAGCGTTTCCAGGCCCAGGGCCTGCATCAGGTCGGCGCGCAGCGGACGCATCGCCTTGCGGCACAGGCGCTCGACGCGGCCCGGGGTGTCGTCGCCGGACAGCGTGGTCAGGTCCATGCATTCGATGGCGCGGATCAGCCAGGCGGCCTGGTATTCCTTTTTCACCGTGCGGCGATTCGCCAGGCTGGCGGCGCGGCGGTCGGCCGCGTTGCGGTTCACCTTCAGGCTGTTGACCCAGCCGAGGTCCAGCCCGACGGCGGTGTTACGTTTGAAGTCCAGGTTCTGGGTCATAGCAGTGCGGTTCCGTTCGAGAGGGGTTTGACGCCGAGGTGTTTCGCCAGGGTGGCGCCGATGTCGGAGAAGGTCGATGCCGTCGGCAATTCCTGCGCCTTCACGTTCGGGCCGAAGAAGATCATCGGGATATGTTCGCGGGTATGGTCCGAGCCCGGCGCGGTCGGGTCGCAGCCGTGGTCGGCGGTGATCACGACCAGGTCGCCATCCTTCAGCTTCGCCATGAATTCTGGCAGGCGCGCATCCAGCTCGTGCAGCGCGTTCGAATAACCGGCGACGTCGCGGCGGTGGCCGAAGTGCATGTCGAAGTCGACGAAGTTCACGAAGGTGAGCGACTTTTCCGGTGCATCGTCCGCCACTTCGAGCAGGCGGTCGAACAGGGCCATGTTGTCCGGGCCCTTGACCAGGCGGGTCACGCCCTGGCCGGCGAAGATGTCGCTGATCTTGCCGAGGGCGATGACTTCGCCGCCCGCGTCCTTGACGTGGTCGAGCAGGGTCGGCGCGGTGGGCGGCACGGCGTAGTCGTGGCGGTTCGCGGTGCGCTTGTAGTCGCCGTTCGAACCCGTGAACGGACGCGCGATCACGCGGCCGATGTTGTAGGGCTTGACCAGCTCGTAGGCCGCTTCGCAGACCGCGTACAGGCGCTCCAGGCCGAAGTGCTCTTCGTGCGCGGCAATCTGCAGCACCGAGTCGGCCGAGGTGTAGAGGATCGGCTTGCCGCTTGCGACGTGCTCATCGCCCAGCTCGTTGATGATGGTGGTGCCGGAAGCGTGGCAGTTGCCGAGCCAGCCGGCGACGCCCGTGATCTCCTGCAGCTTGTCGGTCAACGCTTGCGGGAAGGACGGCACCGTCTTCGGGAAGTAGCCCCAGTCGAACAGCACCGGCACGCCGGCGATTTCCCAGTGGCCGCTCTGCGTGTCCTTGCCGGTCGATTGCTCGCGCGCGGCGCCCCACGCGCCGGTGAAACCGTTGCGCTGGTCGAAGCCGGCGGCCCATTCGCCGCTGGCTTGATGGGCCGCGGCGGCCAGGCCCAGGCGCTCGAGGTTCGGCAGCGCCATCGGCTTGCCCTCTTTCGCGGCCCAGGCGGCGATGTGGCCGAAGGTATTCGTGCCGGCGTCGCCGTATTTGTCGGCGTCGGGCAGCGCGCCCAGGCCGAAGGAGTCAAGCAGGAGGATGAATGCGCGTGACATGGTATCGCTCGTGTTCGTGAATTAGTTGGCGGCCGAACGCGGCACCGAGGCCAGGCGCTCGACGAAGGAGTGGATCAGGGCGACCAGGTCCTTGGCGGCGACGGCCGCGTACTTCAGGGTCTGCTCGTGCGACAGCGGGAACGGGGTCAGGCCTTCGGCCAGGTTGGTGATGGCCGACACGCCGACCACCTTCAGGCCGCAGTGGCGCGCCGAGATCACTTCCGGCACCACCGACATGCCGACCACGTCGGCGCCGAGGGTCTTGAAGGCGCGGATTTCGGCGGCGGTCTCGAAGTTCGGGCCCGGCGCTGCCAGGTAGACGCCTTCATGCAGCGTGATGGACTTGGCGGCGGCGGTTTCCTTGACCAGGTTGCGCAGGTCGGCGTCGTAGGCGTTGGCCATGCTGAAGAAGCGCGGGCCGAAGCGGTCGTCGTTCGGGCCGGCCATCGGGCTGCCCGGCAGCAGGTTGATGTGGTCGGTCAGGACCACGACGCTGCCGGCGTCCACTTCCGCGCGCAGGGAACCGGCAGCATTCGTCACCAGCAGCATCTCGCAGCCGAGCAGCTTGAAGGTACGCACGGCCGAGGTCATCACCTGCGCACCATAGCCTTCGTAGAAGTGGCCGCGGCCCTTCATGCACACCACCGGCACGCCGGCCAGGGTGCCCAGCACCAGTTCGCCCGCGTGGCCGTGCACGGTGCTGATCGGGAAGCCCGGCAGGTCGGCATAGCTGATCGAGACGGCATCAAGCATCTGCTCGGCCAGCACGCCGAGGCCGGAGCCGAGGATCATCGCGACGCGCGGTTCGAAGCCCGGCTTGCGGGCGCGGATGACGTCGGCGGCTTCGAATGGGGTATTGCTGGACATGGTATTCCTTCGTATGAAACTGATATCGGGGAGAGGCTGTCGTACGGACCTGGGATGCGGGGAAGCGGCCCGGCGCCGCTGCGGCGAGGGCGCGATCAAGCCAAAACTGTTCTAACTATGCATTATCCCGGATATGTATGGCAAATACCATTTTTCTTCAGCATTTATATGAGCTGAAAATAAATCCTGGGGGAGCTCGCTGATGAGTGTTGGCTTGCAGATACAATTTGATTAACACGACCAGATGTATTGACTACGGCGTTGACTAGACCCAAACATTTGTCTAGTATAGTCAAACATTTGTTTGAAACTGCCGACCGTGACAGAACTCTCGAAAAAAGAACAGTTGTACCAACTGATTCGCGCCAATCCCTTCATTGCGCAACAGGATCTCGCCGCCGAACTCGGCCTGTCGCGCTCGGCCGTGGCCGGCTACATCGCCACCCTGGTGCGCGAACGCCGCCTGCTCGGGCGCGCCTACGTGCTGCCGGACAACCGCCCGATCCTGTGCGTGGGCGCGGCCAACCTCGACCGCAAGCTGCGCGCCGAAGGCACGCTGGCGATGGGCACCTCGAACCCGGCCAGCGGCGCCGAATCGTTCGGCGGCGTGGCCCGCAACATCGCCGAGAACCTGGCGCGCATGGGCGCGGCCGTGTCCCTGATCACGGCGGTCGGCAGCGATTCGTCCGGACGCGCCCTGCTCGCCCACGCCGAGAGCCTCGGCATCGACACCCGCGGCTGCCTGCGGCTGGACGATGCCGGCAGCGGCACCTATACGGCAGTGCTCGACGCCGCAGGCCAGATGGTGGTCGCCCTGGCCGACATGGCCCTGTACGACCGCATCACCCCCGCCTTCCTCGACACCCGCCAGCAGCAGCGCGCCGGCGCTTCGCTGATCGTGGCCGACCTGAACCTGCCCCTCGAATCCATCGCCGCCCTGCAGCGCGATGCCGCGCGCGACAGCGTGGCGCTGATCGTGGTGGCGGTGTCGGAGCCGAAGATGAACCGCCTGCCGGCATCGCTGGCCGGGGTGCGCCTGCTGATCCTGAACGAAGGCGAACTGGCGGCGCGTCTTGGCCGCTCCCTGAACGGCGACGCCGAACTGGCCGCCGCCTGCCGCGAGCTGCAGGCGCAAGGCGCCGAGGACGTGGTCGTCACGCTGGGCGCGCGCGGCGTGCTGTTCA
>DNCF01000224.1 GCA_003484545.1 Massilia sp.
TTCGCGATCTCCTTCAGCTGCGCCTGGATCGCCTGCTCTGACTTCGAATCCAGCGCAGAGGTCGCCTCGTCGAAGATCAGCAGCGCCGGCTGGCGCACCAGGGCGCGCGCGATCGACAGGCGCTGCTTCTCGCCGCCCGAGAGCTTCATGCCGCGCTCGCCGATCACGGTGTCCAGCCCGTCCTTCGAGCGCTCCAGCAGGTAGGCGCAGGACGCCTGGCGCATCGCCGCCACGATCTCCTCGTCGCTGGCGTCCGGCTTCACGAAGCGGATGTTGTCGCGGATGGTGCCGGCGAACAGGTAAGTCTCCTGGGTCACGAAACCGATCTGGCGCCGCACCCGGTTGTAGCGCAGGTCAGTGGTCGCCACGCCGTTATAGAACACCTCGCCCGCGGCCGGCGTGTAGAGGCCGACCAGCAGCTTGACCAGGGTCGACTTGCCCGAGCCCGAGGGCCCGACGAAAGCGATCGTCTGCCCCAGCTTCGCGTCGAACGAGACGCCCGCCAGGGCGTCGCTCGGCGCCCCCTTGTGGCGAAAGCGCACGTCGGCAAAGCGCAGCTCCCGCAGGGCGCCGATCTCGACCGGGTCGGGAGGGCGGCGCTCGACCGGCTTGTCGATCAGGTTCCTGAAGTTCAGCAGCGAGGCCTCGGCTTCGCGGTGCGCCAGGATGATGTTGCCCAGCTCCTGCAGCGGCGCGAAGATCGCCACCGAGATGAACTGCATCGCGATCAGCTCGCCCGTCGACAGCACGTCGCGGAAGATCAGCCACAGCAGCGCGAACAGGATCGCCAGCTTCAACAGGCTCAGCGTCGAGCCCTGCAAAAAGGACAGCAGGCGGATCCGCTTCACCTTCTCCATCTCGAGCGCGAAGATCGCGTCGGTCTGGCTGCGCAGGCGCCGGATCTCCGGGAAGGTCAGACCCAGGCTCTTGATCAGTTCGATGTTGCGCAGCGACTCGGTGATGAAGCCGGAATTGCGGTTGGTCTCGCGCACGATCGAGCGCTGCTGGGTCTTGATCTCGCGGCTCAGCAGGCCCGTCAGCCCGCCCAGCACCAGCACCCCGACCAGGAACACCGGCACCAGCAGCCAGTGCTTGGTCACCGCATACCAGGCCAGGAAGCTGACCCCGACCAGGGACGCGAAGACGGTATTGATCGAGGTATTGATGAAGCGCTCGCTGTCCGCCCTCACCTTCTGCAACAAGGCCAGCATCTCGCCGCTGCGCAGGTCCTCGAACTCCTGGAATTTCAGGCGCAGCAGGTGCCGCAGCCCGTCGTTGAAGATCGCCACCCCGAGCTTTTGCACCACCAGCCGGGTCACGTATTCCTGCAGGGCTTTCGCCAGGCGCGACAGCACCGCGACCAGCACGGCCAGGCCGAGCAGGCGCATCACCTGGGGCATCGGGTCGGGGTCGCCGGGATGTCGCTGCGTGACGTGATCGATGATGCGGCCGAAGATGATCGGGTCGACCAGGGCCAGCACCTGGGCGGTTCCCGCCAGCAGCAGGGCCAGCAGGCCCAGGCGCCAGTGCGGTTTCAGGTAAGTCCAGAGAATGCGCATGGGCTCATCTTAGCAAGCACAGGCGCGCTGGCGCGTCCCGTAGGGTGGGGTCATTGAGGCCGGGGGCCTCAATGACGTGCCCACGCGTAAAGTCCGCGTCATGTTGGCGGCACACGCGCCGCCGGCAAAAAAAAACCCGCTTACGCAGCGGGTTTTTTGATCAGCACAAGGCTGAGGATCAGGACGCGATTACGCGCCTTCACGGCTGGCTTTCTTGCGCTCGTGCTCCTTCAGGTAGCGCTTGCGCAGGCGGATCGACTTCGGCGTGATCTCGACCAGCTCGTCGTCCTCGATGAACTCGACGGCGTATTCGAGCGACATCTGGATCGGCGGGACCAGGCGCACGGCTTCGTCGGTGCCCGAGGCACGCACGTTGGTCAGCTGCTTGCCCTTGATCGGGTTGACGACCAGGTCGTTGTCGCGCGAGTGGATACCGATGATCATGCCTTCGTACACCGGGGTGTTGTGCTCGACGAACATGCGGCCGCGGTCCTGCAGCTTCCACAGTGCGTAGGCGACGGCGGCGCCGTCATCCTGCGAGATCAGCACGCCGTTACGGCGGCCGGCCAGTTCGCCCTTGCCGGTGTCGACCGGTGCGTATTCGTGGAACACGTGGCTCATCAGGCCGGTGCCGCGGGTCAGGGTCATGAACTCGCTCTGGAAACCGATCAGGCCACGTGCCGGGATCAGGTACTCGAGGCGCACGCGGCCCTTGCCGTCCGATTCCATGTTCTGCAGGTCGCCACGGCGGCGGCCCAGTTCTTCCATCACGCCGCCCTGGTTCGCTTCTTCGACGTCGACGGTCAGGCTCTCGTACGGCTCGCACTTGACGCCGTCGATTTCCTTGAACACCACGCGCGGACGCGACACCGCCAGCTCGAAGCCTTCGCGGCGCATGTTTTCCAGCAGGATGGTCAGGTGCAGTTCGCCGCGGCCCGAGACTTCGAACACGGTGTCGTCGTCGGTCGGCAGCACGCGCAGCGCGACGTTCGACTTCAGTTCGCGGTCCAGGCGGTCGCGCAGCTGGCGGCTGGTGACGAACTTGCCTTCGCGGCCGGCCAGCGGCGAGTTGTTGACCATGAAGTTCATGGTCAGGGTCGGCTCGTCGACGGTCAGCATCGGCAGCGCTTCCGGGGTATCCACGGCGGTCACGGTCACGCCGATGCCGACCTCTTCGATACCGTTGATCAGGACGATGTCGCCGGCGACGGCTTCGTCGACCTGCACGCGCTCCAGGCCCTTGAAGTTCAGGACCTGGTTGATGCGGCCCTTGATCGGGCTCTTGTCGTCCTGGCCGTTCACGACCAGCACGTCCATGCCCGGCTTGATGCGGCCGCGGTTGATGCGGCCGATGCCGATCTTGCCGACGTAGGACGAGTAGTCCAGCGAGGTGATCTGCATCTGCAGCGGGCCGTCCGGGTTGTCGTCACGCACCGGCACGTACTTGAGGATGGCGTCGAACAGCGGCTTCATGTCGCCGCCGCGCACGTCTTCGGTCAGGCCGGCGTAGCCGTTCAGGCCCGAGGCGTAGACGATCGGGAAGTCGAGCTGCTCGTCGTTGGCGCCCAGCTTGTCGAACAGTTCGAAGGTCTGGTTGATCGCCCAGTCCGGACGCGCGCCCGGACGGTCGACCTTGTTGACGACGACGATCGGCTTCAGGCCCAGGGCCAGCGCCTTGCGGGTCACGAAGCGGGTCTGCGGCATCGGGCCTTCCTGGGCATCGACCAGCAGCAGCACCGAGTCCACCATCGACAGCACGCGCTCGACCTCGCCGCCGAAGTCGGCGTGGCCCGGGGTATCGACGATGTTGATGTGGGTGCCTTCGTACTCGACCGCGCAGTTCTTCGACAGAATCGTGATGCCACGTTCCTTTTCGATGTCGCCGGAGTCCATCACGCGGGTGTCCACCGCCTGGTTGTCACGGAAGGTGCCCGACTGACGCAGCAGCTGGTCGACCAGGGTGGTCTTGCCGTGGTCAACGTGGGCGATGATTGCAATATTACGAATTGCGCGTTTGGTATTTGACATGTGAGATCAGGGGTGGATTTGCGTGGTGTACGGATGTGTACGGTGCTGCCAATTTCGGAAACCGACTAGTATAACACGCGAATATGACGTTTCCGAGGAAAAGGCCCGCATTTTCAACGGCTTGCCGGCTTTTCAACGGTTTTTTGGTGTTTCTCGATATAAGGTGTCGCATGGAAACCGTAAGGTGGGCACGCCGTGCCCACCCTACAATTCAGGCTGCGGCTCCCGTTATTGCTGTGCAGCGATCAGGCGCTCCGGCGCCAGGATGGCGTACTCCTGCAGGTTGGCGGTGCCGAGCAGCTTGCCCTGGTGGTAGACACGCACCCTGCCCAAGGCTTGCGGCACCATCACCGATTCCTTGCCGAGTGCCAGGCGCTGGCCGTTCAGGAAGCGCTTCGCCAGCTCGTCCGTCAGCTCGACCGACGGGAAGCTCGACAGCAGCGCATCGACCGGATCGAGCAGCGAACGCGGGTCCGCGTGCGCCTGCAGTTCTTCCAGCGTGATCATGCGCGCGGCGGTGAGCGCGCCGACCTGGATACGGCGCAGCGCGTTCAGATGGGCGCCGCAACCCAGGGCCGCGCCGATGTCCTCGCCCAGCACGCGCACATAGGTGCCCTTGCTGCAGGTGACGCGGATCTTCAGCATCGGCGCCGCATACTCGATCAGCTCCAGGCCGTGGATCGTGACCGGACGCGCCTCGCGTTCGAGCGTGATGCCTTCGCGCGCGTATTCGTATAACGCCTTGCCGTCGCGCTTCAGGGCCGAGTACATCGGCGGCACCTGCAGGATGGGGCCGCGGAAGCGCGCCAGCGCCGCCTCGATCTGCTCCAGCGTGACGTCGACCTCGCGCGTCTCGAGGGTCTCGCCCTCGGTGTCGCCGGTGGTCGTCATGATGCCCAGGTGAACCGTCGCCTCGTAGGTCTTGTCGGCTTCCAGCAGATCCTGGGAAAACTTGGTCGCTTCGCCGAAGCACAGCGGCAGCAAACCCGTGGCGAACGGGTCGAGGGTGCCGGTGTGCCCGGCCTTCTTCGCGTTCATCACGCGCTTGGCGAGGATCAATGCGTCGTTCGAGGACAGGCCGACCGGCTTGTCGAGCAGCAGCACGCCGTCGACGGGGTCGCGCGGCTTTTTTTGCGGGCGAGCGTTCACTCTTTCCCCGACGCCGAGTCCGCCTCGTCTTCGCCGAAGTCGGCGGCGCGCACGGCGTTGGCCTGGTCGATCAGGGCCGACATCTGCAGGCCGCGCGAGGTCGAGGTGTCGTGCAGGAAGTGCAATTGCGGCAGCGTGTGGATGTGCAGGCGCTTGCCGAGCTGGTTGCGCAGGTAGCCGGCCGCCTTCGACAGGCCCTCGAGCGTCTGCTTGACCTCTTCCTTGCTGTCCTTGAGCAGCGTGAAGTACACCTTCGCGTGCGCGTAATCCGGGGTGAGCTGCACTTCGGTCAGCGTGACCATGCCCACGCGCGGGTCCTTCAGTTCGAATGCGATCAGTTCCGACAGGTCCTTCTGGATCTGGTCGGCGACGCGCAGGCCGCGCTGGGGAATGTTTTTGCTGTGTTTTGCCATGTTTCGTTGTTGGGGGTTTTGTGACAATGGTACATCTGTCGCAGGTGATGGGGCGCGCGTGCGGGAGGCGTTTCAAATACTCAAACGTGCTAAACCGCGTGGGCTCGAGAGCCCACCCTACGAAAAACCAAAAAAAACGCCACCGGCTGGGCGTGAACCCAGCAGATGGCGCTTTTCGGCGTTCCGCAAATTACAGCGTACGGGCCACTTCCTGCACTTCGAACACTTCCAGAACGTCGCCGACCTGGATGTCGTTGTAGTTCTTCAGCGACAGGCCGCACTCGAGGCCGGCGCGGACTTCCTTCGCGTCGTCCTTGAAGCGCTTGAGCGAGTCGATCTCGCCGGTCCAGACCACGATGTTGTTGCGCAGCAGGCGCACCGACGAGGTACGCTTGACCACGCCATCGGTGACCAGGCAGCCCGCGATCGCGCCGACTTTCGACACCATGATGACCTGGCGAATCTCGACCTGGCCGGTGATGTGCTCGCGCTTTTCCGGCGCCAGCATGCCCGACATGGCGGTCTTGATCTCGTCGATCGCATCGTAAATGATGCTGTAGTAACGGATGTCGACACCGTTCGCTTCGGCCAGCTTGCGCGCCTGGGCGTCGGCACGGGCGTTGAAGCCGATGATGACTGCCTTCGACGCGGTCGCCAGGTTGACGTCCGATTCGGTGATGCCGCCGACCGCCGCATGGACGACCTGCACGCGCACTTCCGAGGTCGACAGCTTCTGCAGCGAACCGACCAGCGCTTCCTGCGAACCCTGCACGTCCGTCTTGATGATGAGCGGCAGGTTCTTGACTTCGCCTTCGGCCATCTGGTCGAACATGTTTTCCAGCTTCGCCGCCTGCTGCTTGGCCAGCTTCACGTCGCGGAACTTACCTTGACGGAACAGCGCGATCTCGCGCGCCTTGCGCTCGTCGGCCATGACCATGGCTTCCTCGCCGGCGCTCGGCACTTCGGTCAGGCCCTGGATCTCGACCGGGATCGACGGACCGGCTTCCGCCACCGCCTTGCCGTTCTCGTCCAGCATCGCACGGACACGGCCGAACGAGGAACCTGCCAGCACGACGTCGCCGCGCTTCAGGGTACCCGACTGCACCAGGATCGTGGCGACCGGGCCGCGGCCCTTGTCCAGGCGGGCTTCGACCACCAGGCCGCGCGCCGGCGACTCGACCGGTGCCTTCAGTTCCAGCACTTCGGCCTGCAGCAGCACCTGTTCCAGCAGGTCGTCGATACCCGTACCGATCTTGGCCGACACCGGCACGAACGGCGAATCGCCGCCGTATTCTTCCGGCACCACGCCTTCGGCGACCAGTTCCTGGGTCACGCGATCGGTGTTGGCGCCCGGCTTGTCGATCTTGTTGATCGCAACAACCAGCGGCACGCCGGCGGCTTTCGCGTGGGCGATCGCCTCTTTGGTCTGCGGCATCACGCCGTCGTCGGCCGCCACCACCAGGATGACGATGTCGGTCGCCTTGGCGCCGCGGGCACGCATGGCGGTGAACGCCTCGTGACCCGGGGTATCCAGGAAGGTGACCATGCCGCGCGGGGTGTCCACGTGGTATGCGCCGATGTGCTGGGTAATGCCGCCGGCTTCGCCAGCAGCCACCTTCGCACGGCGGATGTAGTCCAGCAGCGAGGTCTTGCCGTGGTCGACGTGGCCCATGACGGTCACGACCGGC
>DNCF01000062.1:0-270 GCA_003484545.1 Massilia sp.
GCGCGCGCGCTGGCGACCACGTCGCACTTGGTACTGCCGGCGTCGGTGATCACGGTACCCGGCTCCAGGTACGGCAACAGCGAAGCCAAAATCGGCCCGGTCTGGGCCACGGGCGCGGCCAGCAGCACCAGGTCGGCGCCGGCCATGGCCTGCGCCGCGGACTCGGCGACGGCGTCGACGATGCCCAGTTCCAGCGCGCGCGCCATCGCTTCTGGCGAGCGCCCCATGCCGACGACTTCGCGCACCGCGCCCGCCTCCTTCAGGGCAAGC
>DNCF01000062.1:382-9380 GCA_003484545.1 Massilia sp.
TTTTTTTTTTCCCCCCCCCCTCCCCCGCCCCCCCCCCCCCCGCCCCCGCCTCCTTCAGGGCAAGCGCGAACGAGCCGCCGATCAGGCCGACGCCGACGATGACGACCTTGCCCAGCATTTAGGCAAGGACTTTCTTCAGCGCTGCAATGAAGGCGGCGTTCTCTTCCGGCAGGCCGATCGAGATGCGCAGCCACTGCGGCAAGCCATAGCCCCCCACCGGACGCACGATCACGCCCTGCTTCAGCAGCGCCAGGTTGACCCGGGCGCCGGCCCCGTCGTCGTCGCCGACGCGCACCAGCACGAAGTTGCCGAACGAGGGCACGTATTCCAGGCCCAGCTCGTCGAACGCGGCGGTCAGCTGCTTGTAGCCGGCGAAGTTGTTCTCGGCGCCCTTGGCCAGGAATTCCTTGTCGTTCAGGGCGGCGATCGCGGCGGCCTGGGCCAGCGAGTTGACGTTGAAGGGCTGGCGGATGCGGTTCATCAGGTCAGTGACCGCCGGCTGGGCGATGGCGAAGCCCACGCGCAGGCCGGCCAGGCCATAGGCCTTGGAGAAGGTGCGCGAGACGATCAGGTTCGGGTACTTGCGCACCCAGGCGCTCGATTCGAACTGGTGCTCGGGCGCCAGGTATTCGTTGTAGGCCTCGTCCAGCACGACGACGACATTGCCCGGCACCTTGTTCAGGAAGGCTTCGATTTCCTTGGCGCCAATGAAGGTGCCGGTCGGGTTGTTCGGGTTGGCGACGTAGACCAGGCGCGTGTCGGGTTCGATGGCGGCGGCCATGGCGTCGAGGTCGTGGCCGTAGTTCACGGCCGGCACCACGATGGCGCGGCCGCCCACGCCCTGCGTGGCCAGGGCGTACACCGCGAACGAGTACTGCGAGAACACCACCGACTCGCCCTTCTGGACAAAAGCGTGGGCGGCGATTTCCAGGATGTCGTTGCTGCCGTTGCCCAGGGTGATCCAGTCGCTCGGGACGTCGTAGCGTTTCGACAGCGCGGCCTTCAGCTCGAAGCCGTTCGCGTCCGGATAGCGTCCCAGCTCGGCGGCGGCCGCGGCCATCGCGGCCTTGCTCGATTCGGGCACGCCGAACGGGTTCTCGTTGGAGGCGAGCTTGACGATGGTGGCTTCGTCGAGACCGAACTCGCGGGCGACTTCAGCGATGGGTTTGCCGGCCTGGTAAGGGGCGATGGCACGAACGTACTCTGGACCGAATTGCGTCATGGGTTTATCTCGAAAAATGAAAAATTAAAGGCCGACCGGGTAGGAACCGAGCAGCTTGAAGAAGGCGGCGTTGTGCTGGAGTTCGGCCAGCGCGCTGGCGACGGCAGGGTCCTGGCGGTGGCCTTCGATGTCGACGTAGAAGTAATACTCCCAGGCCCCGGTGCGCGCGGGGCGCGACTCGAAACGCGACATCGACACGCCGTGCTTCGCGAGCGGCGCCAGCAGATTGTAGACCGCGCCGGCACGGTTCGGCACCGCCAGCACCAGCGAGGTGCGGTCCTTGCCCGACGGGGTGGTCGCGTGCTGGCCGATCACGACAAAACGCGTGCGGTTGTGCGGGTCGTCCTGGATGTGGGCCTGGACCACGCCGAGGCCGTACTGCTCGCCCGCCATTTCGCTGGCGATCGCCGCGATCGCCGGGTCGCGGCTGGCCTGCAAGGCCGCTTCGGCGTTCGAGGCGACGGCGCGCCGCTCGATGTTCGGGTAATGCAGGTTGAGCCAGACCTGGCACTGAGCCAGCGCCTGCGAGTGGGCGCAGATCAGCTTGACGCCATCCATGCCGCCGCTCTTGCTCATCAGGCTGTGGTGGACCGGGATCGAGACTTCGCCGCTGATCACGGTCGTGGTGGCGAGCATCAGATCGAGCGTGCGGTTGACCGCGCCTTCGGACGAATTCTCGACCGGGACCACGCCGAAGTCGGCGGTGCCGGCCTCGGCGGCGCGGAACACCTCGTCGATCGAGGCGCACGGCAGGCCTTCGACGGCGCGGCCGAATTGCTGGTAGACGGCCTGCTCGCTGAAGGTGCCGGCCGGGCCCAGGTAGGCGACGGTGACGCGCTTTTCCAGCGCCCGGCAGGCCGACATGACTTCGCGGAAGATGGTCTGCAGGTCATGGCTGTTGAGCGGCCCGCCGTTGCGCTCGGCCACGCCGCGCAGCACCTGGGCTTCGCGCTCGGGGCGGAACACGGGAGCGTCGGTCTCGGCCTTCACGTGGCCGACTTCCTGGGCCAGGCGGCCGCGCCGGCTCAAGAGGTCGAGGATTTGCGCGTCGATCGCATCGATCTGTTCGCGCAGGGGTTTGAGTTTGTCGTTCATTGTTGTGCTAACTAAATGGCTATATCCGTCATCGTTTGCGTGGTCGGGTGGCGGTGATAACCAACAACCTCGCCCCGTAGGGTGGGCACTTGTGCCCACGCGGTCTCATCGGTCGATATGCGGCGGCTTCGTCAATGGCGTCCGGCCGATGCAATGACGGGCAGAGGGGCATGCGCCGGACACGATATCCAGACGCAGCCACTGTACCGCGTGGGCTCAAGAGCCCACCCTACGAAAGGCACCGCTTTAACGCCCCGCAAACTCGTTCAAATAATCGACCAGTGCCTGCACACCTTCGATCGGCATCGCGTTGTAGATCGATGCCCGCATTCCTCCGACGGACTTGTGGCCCTTCAGTTGCAGCAGCCCGCGCGCCTTGGCGCCGGCCAGAAATCGTTCGTTCAGCGATTCGTCGCGCAGGTAGAACGGCACGTTCATGCGCGAACGGTTCTCGGGCGCCACCCGGTTCTGGTAGAAATCATCAAAGTCCAGCGCCGCATACAACAGCCGCGCCTTCTCGATATTACGCTGTTCCATGGCCGCGACGCCACCCTGGGCCTTCAGGTGGGCGAAAACGAGCCCGGCGATGTAGATCGCATAGGTCGGCGGCGTGTTGAACATCGACTCGTGCTCGGCCACGGTCTTCCAGTGGAAGGCCGAGGGGCAGATCGGCAGCGCGTGCTCGAGCAGGTCTTCGCGCACGATCACCAGGGTCAGGCCGGCCGGGCCGATGTTTTTCTGGGCGCCGGCGAAGATCACGCCGTACTTCGAGACGTCGATCCGGCGCGACAGGATGTGCGAGGACATGTCGGCCACCAGCGGCACGCCGTCCGGCGGTTCCGGCACGAAGTCGTATTCGACGCCGTCGATGGTCTCGTTGGTGCAGACGTGCAGGTAGGCCGCGCCGTCGGTGAGCTTCCATTCGCCCTGCGGCGGCACGCGGGTGAAGCCATCAAGCTGGCTGGAGGCGGCCACGTTGACCTTGGCATAGCGCGCCGCTTCCTTGATCGATTTACCCGACCAGGAACCGGTGTGGACGAAGTCGACGGTCGCCGGTTCGCGCACCCGGCCGAGCAGGTTCAGCGGAACGATGGCGTTCTGGCCCAACCCGCCGCCCTGCATGAACAGGATCTTGTAGTTCGCCGGCACGGCCAGCAGCTCGCGCAGGTCGGCTTCGGCCTGCTTGTAGATGGAGATGAACTCGGGACCACGGTGACTCATCTCCATCACCGACATGCCGCTGCCGTGCCAGTCGAGCATGTCGGCGGCGGCTTGCCGCAGCACTTCCTTCGGCAGTACCGCCGGGCCGGCGGAGAAGTTGAATACCTGGGTCATCGGGGTCCTTTCGTTCTTTATTTCTTGGCGCTGTCCTGCGTCAGCGATTGCATGAGCTTGTTGATGCGCGGGGCGACGATCTGGTTGCTGATCGCCATGCCCTCACCCATCAGCTTCGGCGTGGTCGCCAGCATCTTCTGGCCGACCGGGCTCTGGTAGAAGGCATTCATCTGGCGCACTTCCTCCAGCGTGTAAGTGTTGGCGTAGAGCGGCACCATGGCGTCGAGCATTTCTTCCATCAGGGTCGGGTCGGCGAACACCGAGTGGATGGCCGCGCTCACCCGGGGGATGACCTTCTCCAGCTCGGCCAGCTTGGCCTGCTTCGCCGCGGCGTCGAGCTTCGGATCGTTGTCGATGGCGGCGGCGGCGCCGGCGCGGATGTTTTGCGGCAGGCTCGTTTCCATCTGGGCGAAGGTGGCCGTCATCAGCTCGCGGTACTTCATCGACTCGAACATCGAACGCACCGCGGCGCTGACCTGCGGATCGACCGCCGGAGCGGCCATCGCGGGCGCGGCGCCCGAAATGGCGATCACGGTGGCGAAAGCGGCAAGGAATTTCTTCATTTTATTCTCTCTTTCAGGTGCCGGCTCTGGCGGCCGGTCGATCGGTCAGGAATAAAAAAACCGCCTGCCGCGCGTCCCATCGAGGTGCGCCCGGCAAGCGGTCTTCACGACAACAACGAATACGGCCGGGACAGATCGAATCAAGCATCGTGGTTCGCGTCATGCCCGGCCCTGCCCTCATTGCGGCGGCTGTTCGAGTTCGACTTCCTCGAGATCGGTCTCGACGATGCGCTGCAGGCCCGACAGCTTGGTGCCGTCCTCGACCGCGATCAGGGTCACGCCCTGGGTCGCGCGGCCCATCTCGCGGATCTCCGACACGCGGGTGCGGATCAGCACGCCGCCGGTCGTGATCAGCATGATCTCGTCGTTGGCGTCGACCAGGGTCGCGGCCACCACTTTACCGTTGCGTTCGGACTGCTGGATCGCGATCATGCCCTTGGTGCCGCGGCCGTGACGGGTGTATTCCGTGATCGGGGTACGCTTGCCGAAGCCGTTCTCGGTGGCGGTGAGCACCGACTGCTGCTCGTTCTCGGCCACCAGCAGCGCGATCACGTTCTGGCCCTCTTCCAGGTTCATGCCGCGCACGCCGCGCGCGGTACGGCCCATCGGGCGCACGTCGTTCTCGTCGAAGCGCACGGCCTTGCCGCCGTCCGAGAACAGCATCACGTCGTGCTCGCCGTCGGTCAGGGCGGCGCCCACCAGCACGTCGCCCTCGTCCAGGTCGACCGCGATGATGCCGGCCTTGCGCGGGTTGCTGAAGTCCTTCAGCGGCGTTTTCTTGACGGTGCCCAGCGAGGTCGCCATGAACACGTAGTGGTCTTCCGGGAAGGTGCGGTTCTCGCCCGACAGCGGCAGCACCACGGTGATCTTCTCGCCGTCCTGCAGCGGGAACATGTTCACGATTGGTTTACCACGCGAGTTGCGCGAGCCCTGCGGCACTTCCCACACCTTCAGCCAGTACAGGCGGCCGCGGTTCGAGAAGCACAGGATGTAGTCGTGGGTGTTGGCGATGAACAGCTGGTCGATCCAGTCCTCGTCCTTGGTCGCCATCGCCTGCTTGCCGCGGCCGCCGCGCTTCTGGGCGCGGTATTCGGAAATCGGCTGCGACTTCATGTAGCCGGTGTGCGAGAGCGTGACCACCATGTCCTGCGGGGTGATCAGGTCTTCGGTTTCCAGGTCGCTGGCGTTGTGCTCGATGGCCGAGCGGCGCGCGTCCTTGCCGTTCTCGGTGTAGTCGCTCTTGATCTGCGCCATCTCGTCGCTGATGATGGTCGTGACGCGTTCCGGGCGGGCCAGGATGTCGAGCAGGTCGGCGATGTGGGCCATCACTTCCTTGTACTCGTTGACGATCTTGTCCTGCTCCAGGCCGGTCAGGCGCTGCAGGCGCATCTGCAGGATTTCCTGGGCCTGCTCGTCGGACAGCTTGTACAGGCCGTCCTGCTGCATGCCGTAGTGCTTCGGCAGGTGCTCGGGGCGGAAGGCCTCGATGCCGCCGGCCGCGCCGGTCTCGGTGCGGTTCAGCATCTCGCGCACCAGGGACGAATCCCAGGCGCGCTGCATCAGTTCGACCTTGGCTACCGGCGGCGTCGGCGCGGCCTTGATGATGGCGATGAAGTCGTCGATGTTGGCCAGCGCGACCGCCAGGCCTTCCAGCATGTGGCCGCGCTCGCGCGCCTTGCGCAGCTCGAACACGGTGCGGCGGGTGACCACTTCGCGGCGGTGCGACAGGAAGCACTCGAGCATCTGCTTCAGGTTCAGCAGCTTCGGCTGGCCGTTGACCAGCGCCACCATGTTCATGCCGAAGGTGTCTTGCAGCTGGGTTTGCTTGTACAGGTTGTTCAGCACCACTTCCGGCACTTCGCCGCGCTTGAGCTCGATGACCACGCGCATGCCCGACTTATCCGACTCGTCGCGGATGTCGGAGATGCCTTCCAGCTTCTTCTCGCGCACGTTCTCGGCGATACGCTCGAGCAGCGACTTCTTGTTCACCTGGTACGGCAGCTCGTCGATGATGATGGCCACGCGGCCGCCATCCTTGCCGTATTCCTCGAAGTGGGTCTTGGCGCGCATCACCACGCGGCCGCGGCCGGTGCGGTAGCCGTCGCGCACGCCCGAGACGCCGTAGATGATGCCGGCGGTCGGGAAGTCCGGCGCAGGGATCAGTTCGATCAGCTCGTCGATGGTGCAGTCCGGGTTGCGCAGCAGGTGCTGGGCGCCGTTGATGACTTCCGACAGGTTGTGCGGCGGGATGTTGGTCGCCATGCCGACCGCGATGCCCGACGAACCATTGATCAGCAGGTTCGGGATCTTGGTCGGCAGGACCGTCGGTTCCTTTTCCTTGCCGTCGTAGTTCGGCTGGTAGTCGACCGTGTCCTTGTCGATGTCGGCCAGCAGCTCGCTCGAGATGCGGTCCAGGCGGCATTCGGTGTAACGCATCGCCGCGGCGCTGTCGCCGTCGATCGAACCGAAGTTGCCCTGGCCGTCGACCAGCGTGTAGCGCAGCGAGAAGTCCTGCGCCATGCGCACCAGCGTGTCGTAGATCGACGAGTCGCCGTGCGGGTGGTACTTACCCATGGTATCGCCGACCACGCGCGCGCACTTGACGTACGGGCGGTTGTGCGCGTAGTTACTTTCGTGCATCGAATACAGGACGCGGCGGTGCACCGGCTTCAGGCCATCGCGCACATCCGGCAGCGCACGGCCCACGATCACGCTCATCGCGTAATCGAGATAGCTCTTGCGCATCTCTTCTTCGAGGGAAATTGGGACTGTTTCTTTTGCGAATTGATCCATTGGGCGGGTCGACTGCTTTCAGGCTGTGGTTATGAGTTACAAGCGAAGGATTTTACCATGGGAGCCCCCACCGCAGCGTAAATCGGAGGCAATACCGCCCCCTTGCCACCTGCGCACAATTGACGGTTTGACACATGCTTGTCATAAACATTCGTCAAGCTTGCGTGCTCTGCCAATAGATTGTTGCGCGGAAACAACGAGAGAAATTATGATGCACCGCAATTGGGCGCCCTGCATTCGTGCGTCTGTAGCGTATGTGGCAAAATGGACGAGAAGTTAATTGCTTGTTTCACAATGCGAAACGGACGCAACCGTACGAATGTTAATATTCTGCTTACGTCGCTGCGAATAGCTCATGTTTCGCAACGGGAAGATATAAAACCGAAAGGAAGAAAAATATGAAGAAGATTGCAACCCTCATGCTCGCAGCTTCGGCGGCGATCGCCGGCAGCGCCCTGGCCCAGAGCGCGCCGCCGTACGCTCCGCTGACGACCGACATCCAGGCGAACAAGCCGTACAGCGCCTACGTCCAGGACAGCCGCGGCGTGATCGCGCGCGATCCTTTCGGCCTGTGCTGGCGTACCGGCTACTGGACCCCGGCCGACGCGGTCCCGGGCTGCGACGCGCCGCTGTGCGTCCCGCCTGAGAAACTGGAAAACGGCAAGTGCGTCGCTCCGCCGCCGCCGGTCGCCGCTCCTGCCCCGGCACCTGCCCCGGCTCCGGCCCCGGCACCGGTTCCGACCTCGGAAAAAGTGAGCTACTCGGCTGATGCATTCTTCGACTTCGACAAGGCCGTCCTGAAGCCGGAAGGCAAGGCGTCGCTGGACGAGCTGACCTCGAAGCTGGGCGACATGAACCTGGAAGTCATCATCGCCGTCGGCCACACCGACTCGATCGGCACCGATGCCTACAACGACAAGCTGTCGATCCGCCGCGCCGAAGCCGTCAAGGCTTACCTGCAAGGCAAGGGCGTCGATGCAAACCGCATCTACACCGAAGGCAAGGGCGAGAAGCAGCCGGTCGCCGACAACAAGAGCTCGGCTGGCCGCGCGAAGAACCGCCGCGTCGAGATCGAAGTGGTCGGTACCCGTACCCGCCAGCAGTAATCTCCAGCCCGCCAGCCTCGCTGGATGCTGTGATCAAACCCCGCTGCGGCGGGGTTTTTTTCATCCCGCGCATTTTGTACCTCGCAGCCGGGTATTTCCCGCTATTATTCCGACCTATGACTACGAACGCCGACCCTCTTGAAATCTCGAAATTCAGCGAACTGGCCCACCGCTGGTGGGACCCGACTTCCGAATTTCGCCCGCTCCACGAAATCAACCCGCTGCGCCTGGAATGGATCAACGCGCGCGCGCCGCTGGCCGGCAAGAACGTGATCGACATCGGTTGCGGCGGCGGCGTGCTGTCCGAATCGATGGCGCGCAAGGGCGCGAAAGTGACCGGCATCGACCTGTCGAAGAAGGCCCTGAAGGTGGCCGACCTGCACAGCCTGGAATCCGGCGTCGAAGTGCGCTACAAGCACATCGCGGCCGAAGAGATGGCGGCAGCCGAGCCGGGCCAGTTCGACGTCGTGACCTGCATGGAAATGCTCGAGCACGTGCCGGACCCGGCCTCGATCGTGCGCGCCGCCACCACGTTGGTGAAGCCGGGCGGCAAGGTCTTCTTCTCGACCATCAACCGCAACCCGAAGGCTTACCTGCTGGCCGTGATCGGCGCCGAATACGTGCTGCGCATGCTGCCGCGCGGTACCCACGACTACGGCAAGTTCATCACGCCGGCCGAGCTGTCGCAGTTCGCCCGCGCCGCCGGCCTGCAGGTCGACAGCATGAAGGGCCTGAGCTACAACCCGCTCACCAAGATTTATTCGCTCAACAACGACACCGACGTGAACTACATGGTGGCGTGCACCCGACCGCTCGACTGAACGATTCCAGACCATGAGTTCCCCTGTTGTGATGCCGGCCCCGCGCGCCGTCCTGTTCGACCT